>JACQQP010000123.1 GCA_016206945.1 Candidatus Omnitrophota bacterium
ATCCGCCAAAAAACGCGGCGAGATTCGTCCGGACGGATTCCGCCGGCTTTGTGGCGAAAAAGTGCTCGCGCAAAGGCGCGCAGCGAAGTGCTCCGCGCATTGGCGCGAGCGTTAAGGCGTTCGGGGATGACATTTTTGCGAACGGTCCAGTTGGTTCAATATATCCTTTTTCGGATGGTCTGTGCCTTAATCAATCTGCTTCCCTTTCCCTGGGCGATGAAACTTGGAACATGTGGCGGATGGTTTCTTTATTTTGTTCTTCCCCGATATCGGAAAATGGCGCTTGAAAATCTACATTTTGCCTTTGGAGCCGAAAAAAATGAATCGGAAATGAAGCGAATCGCGATGGAATCTTTTGAGAATCTTGGCAGCTTTGCAATTGAAGTCATTAGAATTCCCAAAATCGTCAAGAATTTAAACAAATTCGCGATGATTAAGAACGAAGAGTCCGTTTTTAAAGCGCTTAAGCTAAACCGCGGACTTATCTTGATCGTGTCCCATTTTGGAAACTGGGAATGGATGGGCGTTGCCGCAGGCGCCAGAGCACGAGAGAAAGGAATTAAAATTAATGCCGTTGCGCGCGCTTTAGGAAACCCCTTTTTATATCGGTATGCTGTCCAAAATTTGCGAGGCGCTACAGGACTTAAGACCATTGATAAAAAAGGCGCTGCTCGTGAAATTATGGGGCATTTAGATCAAAATGAAATCGTCTGCATTTTGGTCGATCAGCATGAACGGTATGGAAGCGTGGCCGTTCCTTATTTCGGACGGGAAGCGTGGACTACGACCTTACCCGCCGTCATGGCGCTTAAGAAAGATACCGCCGTTATTCCGGTTTTCTCGTTTCGGCGGAATGGAAAGCCCACGCTTGTGGAACTTGGTGAGCCATTTCCCGTCATTAGGACGGGCGATTATGAAAAGGATTTAATCGAAAATACAAAACAATACCTGCATACGATTGAAGAAGTTGTTCGGAAGCGGCCTGGGGATTGGTTGTGGATGCACGCCCGCTGGCGCGCTTCACGCACTGAAAAAGTGAAATAGCTCTTCTTAGAAGGCATTACCCATTAGGATAAATTTTGTCGGCCGTTAATTTGAAAAGAACCTGAATAAGTGATAAACTTAAACCATTATGAAAAAACAAGTTAAGGGTAGTAAGCGACTTCGGCTTTTTTGGGAATTTCACAAGGTAAAGGTCATCATTATCAAATAACCTCTCCAATGAAGAAGGAGGATGAGACATGCTTCAAAAAAAGTTAAATGCTTTTCTGATCATTGCTTGTGTTGTATTTGTAGTTTTACTTACGATTGCGTCAGGAGCTCAGTTTTTAGCCCTATTTTCAATGGAGTCCTATTATCGATCGATCACGATTTCTGGCATCCCAAGTCAGGTGTTCTTCTCGCTTTTGGGAGGGCTCATTAATGTTATCCTGTACACAAAAATTTTTGGCATGTTTTTTATCGATCTTAGTGAGAAGCTTGAACGAATCGCCAAAGCGATGGAACAAAGGAGCAGCGGCTCTTGATTCCGTTGGCGGTTAACGACATGATTTTGACATGGTTACCAAGCCTATCGTTAGAGGAATAACGGCGCAGTTTAATAAGGGAGCAGAATGTATTATTGAAAAGGCCAGAAAATTGTCGCTTGGTTACAGTACGTCGAGGAGAGGCGTTCTTCCTGACCCCGCCATTAACTATGAGTTGACGTTCTTGGCGTTTGCCGCTTTGAATCACCCTTTTTACACCCTTCTCGCCAAACGGTTTTCGCTCTCCACCCCAATCATTAAAAATTTGCTTCAAGACAGCGTTATGAGATCAAAGGAGGACGCTCCAACAGAGGAAAATTATAAAAAAGAGGAAATCTTCTTTAAGCACGTGGAAGAAGAAGCAAAGAGTGACACTTCTGTCTTGATTTGTGAAGAGCATTTGTTAACAACGGTTTTTAAGTATCGCGATTCATTCAACTATGTGCTCCCATTGTTTGAAAAACAGTTCGGGATTAACCAGGAGCATATCTTGAGTTTTATTAATGATATTCAACACAGCGACGAAATAAGAAAACCTTATCTGCCACAGACGCCAAGACAAACCCTTTACGAATCTACAAAACGGTTTGAGCCACCGCCGTTGGAATTTTTTACGGATTCCTACTTGAACCAATATGGCCGCAATTTGAATCAACTGTCGAAAGAAGGAAAACTTCACGAAATCGTAGCTCGGGAAAAAGAAATTTTGGCTGTGCAGGAAATCCTTTCAAGGAAAGAGCAAAACAACGTCATTCTTGTAGGTTACCCAGGAGTTGGGAAAACAGCTATTGTGGAAGGACTTGCAAATAAGATTGCCAGGAGCCAAGTCCACGAGCGAATTAAGGGTAAAGAAATTATAGAAATCAGTTTGGGGTCTTTGGTTGCCGGCACAACCTTACGAGGCGAGTTTGAAGAAAGGGTTCAAAAAGTTGTTAAGGAGTGTCAAAAAAACGAAAATATTATCCTGTTCTTTTCTGATATTCATCAAATGGTTGGAGCGGGTGGCGATGGCGTATCCAGCGCAGCAAATTTACTGAAACCTTACCTTTTGAAAGGCAATCTCCGCTGTATCGGAACTACGACGATAACCGATTTCCAAAGATACATTGAAAGAGATTCATCATTTTCGCGAGGCTTCCAAGTTGTACGAATCGACGAGCCAAGCATCCTGCTCACGCGCGAAATCGTTAAAGAGCTATCAAAAAAATACGAGGAACACCACAAAGTTACGATTGAGGAAGAAGCGATTGACGCCGTCATTGAACTCTCGAACCGCTATATCAAGGAGAGGTATTTGCCGGGCAAGGCGCTATCGCTTTTGGATGGAGCAGCCAGTCGAATTTCTTTGTCGGAGTCGAGTGAGAAAAAAGTTACCAAGCAAGTGATTGCCGAAATCATTTCTGAGATTATGGAAATTCCCATCAATCAAATTCTTTTTTCCAAAGAGGATTTATTTTTGAATCTTGAAGAAAAACTCAAGCAGCGAGTTTTTGGACAGGATGCGGCCATTAAAAGGATTGTAGACGTTATCCAACTAACCAAATATGAGATGGATTTAAAACCCGAACGACCCGATGGTGTATTTCTCATTGCGGGGCCGACGGGCACGGGGAAAACGGAACTGGCTAAAGCATTGGCGGAAGCATTATTGGGACACGAGAAGGAATTGTTGCGTTTTGATATGTCCGAATTTATTGAGAAGCACAATGTTGCCAAATTGATTGGTTCCCCGCCAGGTTATCAAAGCTCTGACGAAGGCGGCCTTCTTACCAATGTTGTGAGAGCCAACCCTTATTCGGTTATCCTGTTTGATGAAGTCGAAAAAGCTCATCCCGATGTTTTTAAACTATTCCTTCAAATTTTTGATGACGGTCGTTTAACAGACGCTAAAGGAATGACCGTTTCTTTTAGCTTTACTACTATCATTATGACCTCAAACCTGGGTGTACGAAATCTGAATGCTGGGGAACTCAAGAAAATTCCGAATCACCTAACGCAAACTTACATCAGTTCTAAAATGGAACCAGAAATAAGGAAATTCTTCCCGCCCGAGTTTCTTAATCGTTTGGATGGGATTCTTTATTTCAATTTCCTGTCTCAAGAAACGGTGAAACAAATCACAAAATCTAAAATCGCAAGGGTCTTAACACGATTTGATGAAAAGGGGAAACGCTTGGAGATTTCGGAAGATGTTTATACCCATATTCTTGAGAAAGGATTTAATCTCGAATACGGAGCGAGATTTCTCAACCGAACCATCGAAGATTTTTTACTTCACCCTATTACCAAATTTGTTCTCAAACATCCAAAAGTCAAAAAAGTAAAGTGCAGAATTTCTCAGGACAAAGGTGGCGTATCATTGAAATGTGAAGTATAGAAGTTCTACTTCAGGTAAATTCCATGCGGTACGGCCGAGGAAGCACTTTAGAAACGGAACGTCTTGGGGTATAATTGCGGCATTACTTGAGGAGCTAAACATGGGAAAAGAACAACTGAGAAGCCTGCTTGAAGCATTGAAAAAGCGATTAGCCGATATTTACCGCAGCCAACTTAAAGGCCTTTATTTGTTCGGTTCCTACGCACGCGGTACTCAAGAGCCAGAGTCGGATTTGGATGTCTTAATTATTCTGGATTCCTTCGAGGATTATGGTGCCGAAATCCGGCGTACAGGTAAACTGATTTCCGATCTTTCCCTAGAAAACGATCTTTCAATCGGCACTGTTTTTGTTCGGGAATCTGAATGGGAACAGGGCGATAGCCCTTTTCTTCGAAATGTACGCCAGGAAGCCGTTGCCGCATGAAAGAGGCTACAAAGAAGTTGTTGGAGAAGGCTGACCGCTCACTCCAAACAGCCAAATCTTTGCTTGAATCTCGAGACATGGAATTTGTTGCAAGCCGAGCGTATTATGCCATGTTTTACGCCGCAGAAGCTTTGCTCAATGAGAAGGGAATGAGTTTCCGAAAGCATAGCGGTGTTCACAGCACGTTTGGAAAAACTTTTGTCAAAAGCGGTGAATTCAATCAAAAATACCACCAATGGCTGATGGAAGCTTTTAACGAACGACTCGTGAGCGATTACGCTTTTGAAACACAGGTCACACCTGAGAGTGCAAAAGAATTGGTCTCACACGCCGAAGAATTTCTTCAGGAAGCCAAGAACTATCTCTCAAAGTGAGAAGCAAGTGTCGCTGATTTATTTCCATATCGCGTTAATTACGGTTGCGGTTATTTTTTCGTTGGGAGTTGGCCTTTGGGAGTTTGGTGCGTATTCCGATTCCCGAAAGTGGATGGATTTAGCTGCGGCCATCGTTTCCTTTCTTTTTTCTTTAGGTGCTTTGATCTATCTCGTTTGGTTTGTTCGGAAGAAAAAACCGACGATGTTAAGTCGCTGACCTTCCCCGATGAGGCTTCAAAGTTTTCTGGCTCAGGCGGGAGTCGCAAGCCGCAGGAGCGTCGTTCAAGAATTAGAAGCGGGCAAAGTCAAAGTCAACGGCGAAGTGGTCCGAATTCCGTCTTATCCAATCTTTCCCAACAAAGACGAAGTGACTTATGAGGGCCGTCCCCTTAAGCTTTCCGAGAATAAGCTCTATTTCATTTTCAATAAGCCGCGCGGTGTCATTACAACAGCAAAAGACACGCATGGAAGGAAAACGGCGCTTGATTATTTCAAGGATGTGAAAGCGCGGCTTTATCCCGTGGGACGGCTGGATCAAGATACGACGGGACTCCTTCTTCTCACAAACGATGGTGATTTGGCGCACAAACTGATGCATCCGCGTTACGGAGTTCAAAAAGTATATGAAGCCGTTTTAAATCAAGAAGTGACCAAAGAACAAATCCAGCAACTAGAGCGAGGAGTTAAGATTGAAGAAGGAAAAACGGCGCCTTGCAAAATTAGAATTTTAACTGCGCCAAGTAAAGTTGTCATTCCCGAAAGTTTTAATCGGGAATCTACGTTCTTGGATTCCCGACAAAGGCATTCGGGAATGACAGCAGAGGCGACACATGCGGGGATGACACGAGTTCCAAGGAGTAGAGTCGAAATCACCCTTCACGAAGGAAGAAAACGTCAAATTCGAGTCATGTTTGAATCGATCGGGATTCGCGTAGTTCATCTGCACCGGAAACGGTATGGGCCGCTTCATTTAAAAGGTCTTACGCCAGGGAAATATCGGCCGCTTATCAATTCAGAAATTCATTTGCTTCGAAGTGTAGTTTCACGTCAGGGGGAATCAAATCACAGAAATTCAAAAAGGGGACAGGTAGAGTAAAAAAAAGGGGACAGGTACGTAAACCTTATTGTACCTGTCCCCTTTTTGGGTTGAGGAGATAATAGATGAAAGAGAAGAAAGTATCAGAGTCCAGGACCGAAATGAGCCAACTGATGCTTCCACAACACGCGAACATCGCGGGCACGGTTTACGGCGGCGCGATTCTTTCCATCGCAGATAGCGTTGCTTATGTTTGTGCCGCCCGTCATGCGGGGCCAAACTGCGTCACGGTATCCGTAGACCAAGTTGATTTTAGAGAGCCGGTTCGGATTGGTGAACTTGTGACTTTTAAGGCTTCCGTTAACTATGTCGGGCGCACTTCAATGGAAATTGGAATTCGAATCGAGGCCGAGAATTTGAAGACAGGCGAGCGGCGGCATACGAACTCTTGTTACATCACGATGGTCGCTCTGGATGATCGCGGAAAGCCTGTTGAAGTGCCGCGCCTCATCTGTGAGACCGAAGTTGAGAGACGTCGATTTCGTGAAGGCCAAATCCGGAGAGAACACGCCAAACAACTTGCCGAAAAAAGAAAACTTACGTCATTCTGAGCCCCTCGATGTCATGCTGAGCGTAGCGAAGCATCTCTGGGTATACTCCGCGAAGAATCTTGCACTGGATCCTTCGGCCTCAGGATGACACCGAATAAGAGACGTACGCTTCAGGACCTTCCCAAACAATGACTTCGGAAAGTTCTGAATTTTGTTTGACTTCAGATTTATTTAATTCTTCAAAAAACCATTTCGCAATATTTTCTGAGGTTGGATTCAGTTTGTCAAAAGGCGGGACTTCATTGATGTACTTGTGATCAAAACGGGAAGCCAGTTCGCGAATTGCTTTTTCGACATGGACATAATCAATTCCGATATCTTCATGGTCTAGTTTTTTACATTTAAACTTTGCTTCTACTTTCCACGAGTGCCCATGAAGCGGTTCCGGCGCACCCTTATATTCTCTTAAGTTGTGCGCTGCTTCAAAGCGCGCTTCCACTCGAATGATAAACTGTTCCATAATTTATTCCTTCCCCCCTTGCGGGGGAAGGTTAGGATGGGGGGTGTTTGATTCGGAATCACCCCCACCTTCATCCTCCCCCATCAAGGGGGAGGAGATCGTGAGTTTGCAAGGATAGACAAATAAGGAGACGTATTGTATAGTATCTTCCCTTTGTCTTCAAACATTTAGGCAATCTCACTATCTGCAATTCTGAAAGGAGCTAAGTAATGTCAGAACTTACACTTACGGATGGTAATTTTAAGGCTGAGGTTTTGCAATCTAAGACTCCCGTGTTGGTCGATTTCTGGGCAGAGTGGTGTGGTCCGTGTCGAATGGTGGCGCCTGTCGTGGAGAAAATTGCGAAGGATTATTCAGGAAAGCTCAAAGTTGGGAAAATCAATGTGGATGATAACTCTGAAGTGCCTGCGCAGTTTGGCGTTCAAAGCATTCCTACTTTGATCTTATTTAAGGATGGTCAGGAGGCGAATCGAATCATTGGATTTCAGCCTGAGCAGAAATTGAAAGGCGTGATTGATAAAATTTTGTAACTGTCATGACGAACTTAGAATATGGATGCATTGGTGCAAGAGATTAAATTGCCTGTTTTGGGAACGAATGGATATCCGCTCCAAGATGCCGCCGTTTACGGTCCCATTCATTCCCGCCGTTATGGGTATTCGCTTGGCATTAATCCGCTTCCTGTAACGTATAAGTTTTGTGATTTCGACTGTGTCTACTGTCAATACGGCTGGACGCCGCGAGCAGGCAGTGTTGCCCGAAGAACGGATGAAAAGTTAAAATCCCTACCTGAACTTATTTCCGAAATCGAATCTTCATTTCAAAAAATGAAAGCACAAAATACACCTGTGGACGTCATCACAATTGCAGGAAATGGAGAACCTACTCTGTATCCTCATTTTTTGGATCTGGTCGCAGGACTTTTGAAATTGCGAGACAAGCATTATCCAAATGCGCCCACTGGGATTTTATCGGATTCTTCTCAGTGCCACCGACCAGAGATTAAGGAAGGGCTTGAGATGTTGGATGAGCGGTGCATGAAATTAGACGCAGGAGATCCAGAGACAATTGAAAAAATTAATAAGCCAATCGGTGGGTTTCAACTCAAGCGGATGCTTGAGGCATTAAGAAACTTGCGCGAGGTAGCAATTCAAAGTTTGTTCGTGCAAGGCAGTTATGACAACACGGCGCCCGATCAAATCGATCGTTGGGTGCGGGCCATTGATTTTGTGAGACCACGGGCGGTGCAAGTGTACACAATCGACCGTCCGCCTGCCGATGGCGGAATTCGGTCGGTCCCAATGAACCGCCTGCGCGAGATTGCAGACATTTGTCAAAACGTGACGGGTGTAAAGACAGAGGTTTTTGATTAGCAGACCGTCATTGCGAACCCCGCGAAGCGGGGTGAAGCAATCTCTGACCCTGGGACAGACTCCGAAATTTCAGGTCTGAGATTGCCCGCCTGCCGGCGAGGCAGGCTTCGCTGCGCTCGCAATGACGATAGTGTTGGAGGTTATTAGTGGCACTTAAAATCACCGAGGGTAAATTTAAGGGTCTTACGCGCTTGTCGAATTCGAAAGGTGTTATCGCTGCCGCCGCGATGGATCAACGGGGTTCGCTTAAGAAATCCATCGCAAAGGCTCGTGGGGTGGATCCCAAAGAGGTGACTCAGCAGCACATGGAGGAATTTAAAATTGCTGTTTCCAAAGTGCTTACGCCCTATGCGACTGCCATCTTGCTTGATCCTGAATTTGGAATTCCCGCGGCGAAAGCGCGCGCCAAAAATGCCGGCGTTCTTCTCGCCTATGAGAAAACAGGTTATGACGCGGATCAACCTGGGAGACTTCCAGATCTTTTGGATCATGAATCCGTTGCGCGCCTGAAAGATAAAGGTGCCGATGCCATTAAAATCCTTCTTTATTACACTCCTGACGAGAGAAAAGAAATTAATGATTTCAAACAGGCATGGGTGGAGCGGATTGGCGCCGAGTGCGTCGCTCATGACATTCCCTTCTTCCTCGAGTTTGTGGGCTACGATCCATCAGGTGGTAATGAAAAGGGAATCGAGTACGCGAAGCGCAAGCCCGCGATCGTTAAAGAGAGCATGCGTGAGTTTTCAAAGCCTCGATACCAGGTAGATATTCTCAAGGTTGAGATTCCTGTGAATATGGCCTATGTGGAAGGTTCTAAAGCGAACCAAACAGGTCAAGTGGCTTATACGCGCGAGCAGGCGAAAAAATTATTCTGTGAGGCCGCCGATGTTGCAACCAAACCGTTCATTTATTTAAGTGCTGGAGTGGATGACGATGTTTACCGCGAAAGCCTTGAGCTTGCGATTGAAGCAGGCGTCAAATGGGCGGGCGTCCTGTGTGGCCGCGCCACGTGGAAAGACGGCATTCCCGTTTATGGGAAAGAGGGTGTGATAGCGCTTGAAAAGTGGCTTCTTGATCGCGGAGTAAAAAATATTCAAGCTTTAAATCAAGTGATTGACCGTGGCGCGCGAGGTTGGTGGGACAAATACGGCGGCCGAGACAAAATTGAGGTGGTGGGATGATCCCATCACCTCCCCGTACGCCGTCTCCTCTTAAGATGAGCGGCGTATTTTCGAAGAAAATTGAAGAGCACGCTTCATTCGCATTACAAGATTGCTTGTTAAAACGTGCTCTTGCCGTGGAGGTGATGGGATGAGAAAGCGGAAGCTCGGAAAAACAGGTTTGGAGGTTTCTGAACTTGGATTCGGGTGTTGGGCGATTGGCGGGGCGAGTTATGGTCCTACAGAGGATCGGGAATCCCTCAAAGCGCTCGCTTATGGGTTTGATCAGAATATTAATTTTTTTGACACGGCCGATACCTACGGGAATGGCCATAGCGAGCAATTAATCGGCGAGACATTTAAGGAAAGTTCGAAGCGGCTTCAAGTGGTGATCGCCACGAAAGTCGGATGGGATTTTTATCGCGGGTGGGGTAAAAGAAATTTTAATCCTGATTACATTCGTTTCGCTTGCGGCGAATCTTTAAAGCGGCTTAGGACCGATTATATTGATCTTTATCAGCTTCATAACCCGAGGATGGAGGAGATTGAAGAAGGAAGCATGTTTAAAATGCTTTCCGAGTTAAAGCGGGAGGGAAAAATCCGACACTGGGGCGTTTCGATTCATGGCGTTGGCGAGGGCGTTGAGGTGATTCAAAAAGGGACGGAGACGATTCAAGCCATTTATAATATGATCGATCAACGAATCAAACCGGAGCTCATCCCTCTTTGCGGCGAACATGACATTGGGTTAATTGCCCGCGAGCCGCTCTATTGCGGGCTTCTCACAGATAAGTATCATCACAAGACTAAGTTTAGGAAGGATGATCACCGAAATCGTTGGACGCGCGAGAAACTCGAGACAGATTTTAAGAAAATCGAACGAATTAAAATGATACTCTTCGGTACCAGGTACGTTACGGGACAGGTTCCTAGAAAAAATGGCATAGAACCTGTCCCTGCCTTGCCGGCAGACAGGCCGGCCGTACCTGGTACCGTGATTAACTTGAAGCAAGCCGCCATTGAGTTTGTGTTGTATGAACAAGCGGTATCGGTCGTCATTCCTGGGATGAAAACCGTTTCGCATGTTCAGGATCATTTAAAAGCGGTGGAAACACCGAGTTTGACTTCGGATGAAGTGAATCGGATTCATAGGCTTTTTCAGGAAGACGAACTTTTTCAAACGGTTTTTTATCGAAATTGATGAATTTCACAGAAACAATTAAAGAATTAAATGACAAAACAAACCGCGAAGGCGAGAAATGGTTTCAGGCGAAACGTAAAGTTTATCTGCCAGCTGTTTTTTTGAATGTTTTTTCGCAATTTATGAAAACCTATTTTTTAAAGGGCGAGTGGCGCAGAGGTTATACGGGCTTTATGCGTGCGGTAACGAGTTCACTGTACGAGTTATTCAGTTACACAAAATATTGGAAGTTAAACGAAAGAGAGAGGGGGCGTATGTGAGCAAACTTTGCATTCGAGTATGGATTCAATTATTTCTGGTTTTAATTCTTATTGGAACGGTGAGTATTTTGCCTGTCTTCGCGCAAGCGGAATCTCAGAAGCAAGAGACGAGCCAGATTAATCCAATGGACATACAAAAGGCGTTGACCGAAGCGGGATTTTACGAGGGTGCAGTCGATGGCATTATTGGTAAGAAAACGCGCGCCGCCATCCGAGCTTTTCAAGAAAAGAACGGTCTTACCGTAGATGGTGTTTGTGGCCCGAAGACTTGGGAAAAACTGAAGGCTTACTTGGAGGAAGCGGCTGAGATGGATGCGGTGGACCAAAGTTTAACGGCTCCCACAGTTGACGAAACCGCCCCCTCTACTTATGAGGAAGAAATCATAGCAGATCCCTGGTCTGAACCAGCGGCTGAAGAAATCGACTCAGGCGAATTAAAGCAGAAGCTCGTTTCTTAAGTTTCCTCGCATCAAGAGCTTGATTTATGACTCCCGCTTATCGAGATTGCTTCGCCGATCCGACCGACGCTCGCGCCAATGCAGCAGAGCAGCACTGCGGCAAAGCCGCATGTGCGCGGAGCACTTCGCTGCGCGCCTTTGCGCGAGCACTTTTTCGCCACAAAGCCGGCGGAATCCGTCCGG
>JACQQP010000125.1 GCA_016206945.1 Candidatus Omnitrophota bacterium
AACAAGCCGTTTGTTCATCCAGAAAGTTTACGCAAAATGTTCGCAAGAGAACGGATAACAGAGTACAGAGTAAAGAAAAATCGAAAACGAAAGGAAATCTTATTTTCTTTGCAGTTGCAACCATCTGTTCTCTGTACTCTGGTTTCTGTTATCTCTCATTGCTTGTACCAGCTTGTCCCAACCGTTATATCCACTTTAAGGGGAACACGAAGTGAATAAGCACCTTCCATCTTTTTTTGAACGAGCGACGTCAGATTCTCCACCTCGCCCGAGACCGCATCGAACACAAGTTCGTCATGTACTTGAAGGATCATAAGCGACTCTAATTTCTTCCGCTCAAGCTCGTCTTGGATTTCAACCATCGCAAGTTTAATGATGTCCGCTGCCGAACCTTGAATGGGAGCGTTAATGGCGGCGCGCTCTGCAAACTGGCGGCGATTCGGATTATGAGAATTGATTTCGGGAAAGTAAGAACGCCTGCCTAGAATTGTCTTCAAGAAACCGCTTCGATGAGCCTCCTCCTTTTGAGCTTCTAAGTATTCTCTCACCTTTGAATAACGATCGAAATAGGAGTCGATAAATGTCTGCGCTTCGCTCACCGAAATTCCCAAACTTTGAGCAAGCCCAAAGGCGCTCACGCCGTAAACGATGCTAAAATTGATCGTTTTGGCCACATTTCGCATCTCGCGTGTGACATGGTCACGCGACACGTTATAAAGGAGCGTGGCCGTAAATTGATGAACATCCACATCTTCTTGAAACGCCTCCATCAGTTTAGGGTCTTCAGAAAAGTGAGCGAGCACGCGCAACTCCACTTGTGAGTAATCAGCCGATAAGATCTTCCGGCCTCGGGCCCGCGGCACAAAAGCTCGTCGGATTTCGCGCCCGATGTCCGTCTTGATCGGAATATTTTGCAGGTTCGGTTCCGAACTTGAAAGTCTCCCCGTTGAGGTAGTCGTCTGATTGAAGGAGGTATGAATCACGTCGGTTTCCGGATGAACGAGATCCGGAAGCGCATCGACATAGGTCGATTTCAATTTCGTTTTCTCCCGATATTCGAGCAGGCGCTTCGGAAGCTCATAACTTAAGGCAAGCCGTTCCAAAACATCGGCATCCGTGGAATAACCCGTCTTCGTCCGCTTGATAATCGGAAGTTTAAGCTTGGTAAATAAGATATCGGAAAGTTGCTTCGTGGAGTTGATATTAAATTCTTCCCCTGCTTCTTTGTAAATCTGAGAAGTGAGTCGATCAAGATCCTTGCCCAGCTTCCGAGAAAGCTCCCCCAAAAACCCGCGGTCGATCGCGACCCCGTTCATTTCCATCTGCGCCAGAACCCGAAGGAGCGGAATCTCAAGCTTGGCAAAAAGCTCCGTGAGCTGGTGCACTTCAAGGAGCTTTTTAAGCGGCTCGATCAACCGCATCACGCAATCGGCATCCTCGCAGGCATATTCTGAAATCCCCTCAAGCGGCACTTCGTCCATCGAAATCTGTTTCTTCCCAGATCCAATGAGCGATCCAATATCAATCTTCTTAATTCCAAGATATTCAAAAACAATATCATCTAAATTGTGATTGAGTTTCAAGGGATTTACCAAATAGGAAGCAATCATCGTGTCAAACTGAATCCCGCCAAGCTCAATTCCATGCCGCTTGAGCACAATCAAATCATATTTAATATTTTGGCCACATTTCGGAACGCTTTGATCCTCTAAGACAGAAGCTAAAATCTTTTTCGCTTTACTCCATTCAATCCCACGACCTTTGTGATGCTCAGAAGAAATGGGAACGTAATAGGCTTCTTTGGGTTTCACTGAAAAACTCATTCCTACCAAATGCGCTCTCGCCGGCTCGGAAGAAGTGGTTTCGGTATCAACCGCAATGAACTCGGCTTTAGCAAGCTTTTCTGCCAACTTCTCAAGCCCTTCCGTCGTAGTCACCAAGTGATACTTCCTTTTTTCCTCGCCTGTTTCACCTGTAGGGGTTAATTCCTTAAGGAGGCTTCGAAACTCAAAATGCCTGAACAGTTCTGCGAGGCGTTCCTCATCAGGGGATTTAAGTTTCATTTTTTCAAAATCAATTTCAAGCGGCACTTGACAATCTATAGTTGCCAAATCCTTAGAAAGCCGCGCGATTTGCTCGTTCTCCTGAAGCGTCTTACGCCGAGCACCTTTCAATTGATCGAGGCCGCGGTAAAGTTCGTCAAGCGAACCAAATTCTCGAATAAGCTCAACGGCCGTTTTCTCACCAATTCCAGGCACGCCAGGAATGTTATCTGATTGATCCCCCGCCAAACTCATCACGTCCACCACCCGCTCGGGGCCGAGTCCTCCGAAACGTTCCTCAACGCTTTTTCGATCGAGAACTTCTTCTTTATAGGTATTCAAAACCTTCACCTTTTCATCCACAAGCTGCAGGGCATCTTTATCGCCCGTCGCAATCAAAACGTTAAGACCTGTTTTCTCCGCCTTTCTCGCAATAGTTCCCAAGAGATCGTCTGCCTCATAGCCCGCCTGTTCAAAAATGGGAATCCGATACGCATGAATGAATTCCTTAATGTGAGGCATTTGTTCGATCAGCTCATCAGGCATTGGTTTACGATGGGCTTTATAAGCTGCGTAACGCTCGCGCCGAAAGGTGGGTTCCTTTCGATCAAAACAGATGGCCATGTAATCAGGTTTCTCGTCGCGAAGCAATTTGCGAAACATGGTAATGAATCCATAAATCGCATTCGTAGACTCCCCCTTAGAATTCGTCAGTTCCCGAATGGCGTAAAAAGCGCGGTAACAAAACGATTGCCCGTCGATTAAAAGAAGCCGTTCTTTCATCCCAATCACCTCATTTTCTGCCCCGTACGGGGCAGAATTTCTTTTACAAATAAAAGAGCGCTTTGCTTCGATATTAAGCGCTCTTTTAAATGAGGTGATGGGA
>JACQQP010000127.1 GCA_016206945.1 Candidatus Omnitrophota bacterium
ATCATCAGGATTTACCCCCTCATCCTAACCTTCTCCCCCCAAGGGGGAGAAGGGATATCTGAGAAATGTGCCAAACTCGAGTAGATGAGTCTGTTCTGCTGCGTCTGATTTCTTCAGGATGCTGAAGAGTTTTCTTCACCTCTTCCGCATGACCTTTCATGATTGGGTGCTTGACGCTCACAATTGTTTCCCAGTAAGAATGACTTACTCGGACGCGAAAAACCAAGCGGCGTCAAAACGTCAAACAATAATCCCTTCGACATTTGATTAATTTCCGCCCACACGCGAAAGATCTTTCGCGTTTTCCTCAAATGCGGCCATGATCGCTTCATCACCGCTTAAGCCTGTGCTCTGGACACGTTCGAGCGCTTGGAGGACTCGCTTGTAATCTTTAGGCAGGACTTTCACAAATTTAGGAACCATTTCATCCCACAGATCGAGGATGTGTTTTCCCCGCATGCTCGCGGTGTATTGAACGTGGCGTTCAATCATCTTTCGGACCGTTTGAATCTCATCTTCTTTTTCCAAATGTTCAAGTTCTACCATTTGTTTGTTGCAACGAGTTGGAAAATCACCTTTCACATCCAAAACATAAGCCACGCCGCCCGACATGCCGGCAGCGAAATTTCGGCCCGCCAATCCCAACACGACGACACGTCCGCCGGTCATGTACTCACAACCGTGATCGCCCACCGCTTCAACGACGGCATGGACTCCACTATTGCGCACACAGAACCGTTCGCCGGCCATTCCGCGAACGTAGGCTTCTCCGCTTGTGGCGCCGTAAAAAGCGACATTTCCAACAATGATATTTTCTTCGGGTTTAAACGTTGAACCCTTTGGCGGATAAACAATCATGGTTCCGCCGGAAAGCCCCTTCCCAATGTAGTCGTTTGAATCGCCTTCAAGCTCAAGTGTCATTCCGCGCGGGATAAAGGCACCGAAGCTTTGTCCTGCAGAGCCCGTAAATTTCAGATGAATCGTATCGTTTGGGAGCCCATCAAAACCCCAGCGCCTTGTCAGTTCGCTACCGACGATCGTTCCCACAACGCGATTCGTATTTCTAATGGGAAGAGAAGCACGCACTTTCTCACCTTTCTTAAGCGCGGGCTCACAAATTTTAAGCAGGGTCGTGTTATCAAGCGCCTTATCCAAACCGTGATCTTGAAGAATCTGACAATACCGGCCTACCTCAGCCGGAACTTCAGGCTGATAAAGGATATTGGAAAAATCAAGGCCCTTCGTTTTCCAATGATCCACTGCTTTTCTGGGGTCAAACTTATCCGTACGGCCGATCATTTCATTGAGGCTCCTGAACCCAAGCTTCGCCATGAGTTCGCGAGCTTCCATCGCCACGAATCTCATGAAATTGGCCGCATCCTCAGGCGTGCCGGTAAATTTTTTCCGAAGTTCCGGATCCTGCGTCGCCACACCGACGGGACAGGTATTCAAGTGGCAGACGCGCATCATAATGCAGCCCAAAGCCACAAGCGGTGCGGTGGCAAAACCAAATTCCTCTGCGCCCAAGAGGGCGGCGATCACAACGTCGCGGCCTGTTTTCAATTGTCCGTCAGTCTCAACTGCAATTCTGCTTCTCAAATTATTCAGCACCAAAGTTTGATGCGTTTCAGCAACCCCCAGTTCCCAAGGAATTCCGGCATGCTTAATGCTCGACTGCGGTGAGGCGCCCGTGCCGCCGTCGTAACCGCTGATTAAAACGACATCGGCATGAGCTTTTGCCACGCCCGCGGCAATGGTTCCGACACCGACTTCGGCAACGAGTTTTACGCTAATCCTGGCATGGTGATTCGAATTCTTAAGGTCGTGAATCAGCTCGGCCAAATCTTCAATGGAATAAATATCGTGGTGAGGCGGCGGTGAAATAAGCCCCACGCCAGGCGTTGAATAGCGGACTTTTGCAATCCAAGGATACACTTTTTGACCCGGAAGCTGCCCTCCTTCGCCAGGCTTTGCGCCTTGAGCCATTTTAATTTGAAGTTCTTTGGCATTCACCAGATAAAGACTCGTCACGCCGAAACGGCCCGAAGCAACTTGTTTAATCGCACTATTTTTTGAATCACCGTTCGGCTCAAGCTTGTAGCGCTCAGGATCTTCACCGCCCTCACCGGTATTGCTTTTTCCACCGATGCGGTTCATAGCAATCGCTAAGGTTTCATGCGCTTCTTTACTAATGGAGCCGTAGGACATCGCGCCTGACTTAAAGCGTTTCATGATCGCTTCGACGGGTTCAACTTCTTCAATTGGAATGGGGCGCTCGGCAAATTTCAAACCAAGCAAGCCGCGGAGCGTACAATAATGCTCTGACTGTTCGTCCACCGCCTTTGAATATTGTTTGAATACCGAGTAATTCCCTGTGCGCACCGCAAGCTGAAGGCGATGCACCGTCTCAGGATTAAACAGGTGATATTCGCCGTCGCTTCGCCACTGATACTGACCTCCCGGATCAAGGGTGCGGCCATTGACGGACCGATCGGGAAAGGCATGTTGATGACGCCTTTTGATTTCCTCAGCAATCGTCTCGATCCCAATTCCGCCCACGCGCGAGGCGGTCCACGTGAAGTATTTGTTTATCACTTCTTGATTGAGGCCGATCGCTTCAAAAATTTGGGCGCCGCGGTAGCTTTGAATCGTGGAAATCCCCATCTTGGACATGGTCTTGACAACGCCTTTGGCGATCGCTTTGGCATAATTTTTAACAGCGGTTTTGTGATCGATCTCTTTTAAAATTCCCTGGCGAATCATATCGTCGAGCGTCTCAAAAGCAAGGTATGGATTAATCGCGCCACATCCGTAACCAATTAAAAGCGCAAAATGATGAACTTCTCTAGGTTCTCCCGATTCAAGCACAAGGCCTACTTTAGTCCGCGTCCCCTCACGAATCAAATGATGATGGAGACCTGAGACAGCCAAAAGCGCTGGAATCGCTGCGTGTTGTTGATTGATCCCGCGGTCTGAAAGTACCAAAATATTGGCACCATCCTTAATGGCACGGCTTGCGAGCTCATAGAGTTTTTCGAGAGCAGTCTCTAAAGCCCTGCCCAATTGGAATTCAACCTCCTCACCCCGCCCTTGGCGAGGCTCGCCTTCGGCGGCTTTACCCTCTCCCCCTTCTAGGGGGAGAGGGGAGGGTGAGGGGGAAACCGGAAACAAAATGGGCAGTGTTACAGATTTAAAATCTCTGTGATTGACGTGACGAAGCTTTTCGAACTCTTCATTTGTGAGAATTGGACTTTTTAGCCGAATCTGCTTGCAACTTTTAGGCGTAGGCTTCAAGAGATTCTGCTCCGATCCAACGGTCGTTTCCGTAGAAGTAATGATCTCTTCTCGAATGCAGTCAATGGGCGGATTCGTCACCTGCGCAAAAAGCTGCTTAAAGTAATTATAGAGAAGCTGGGGACGATTCGAAAGCACGGCAAGCGGCGTGTCCGTTCCCATAGAACCGACAGGTTCAACGCCATCCTTACCCATCGGCGCCATGATGATCCGGAGGTCCTCAAAAGTGTACCCAAACGCCTGCTGGCGCTGAAGCACGGTTTTGTGATCGGGCTCATGAACGTGGGACGCTTCGGGAAGTTCCTCAAGCGAAACCAAATTTTCCTTAAGCCAGACGCGGTAAGGGTGTGCGGAAACCATTTTGTGCTTTAGTTCTTCATCGGCGACGATTCGGCCTTCTTCTGTGTCAATGAGAAACATTCGGCCGGGTTGGAGTCTGCCTTTTTGAAGAATCCGATCGGGCGGAATGTCCAGCACGCCCACCTCAGAAGCCATGACGACCAAATCATCTTTGGTCACATAGTAACGAGAGGGTCTTAAGCCATTTCGATCAAGCACCGCGCCAATTTTAATTCCGTCCGTAAAGGCAATTGAAGCAGGCCCATCCCACGGCTCCATTAAAGAACCATGGAATTCATAAAAGGCTTTCTTCTCATCACTCATGGATTCGTGATTCGACCAAGGTTCCGGAATCATCATCATGACGGCATGCGGCAAAGAGCGTCCGCCCAGCACAAGATATTCAAGACAATTGTCAAACATGGCGGAATCGCTTCCGTCGGGATTAATCACGGGAAGAATTTTCTTAATGTCCGCGCCAAAAAGTTCTGATTCGCACATGGCCTGGCGCGCATGCATCCAGTTTACGTTTCCGCGGAGCGTATTGATTTCGCCGTTATGCGCCAAATAGCGATAAGGATGCGCCCGATCCCAGCTCGGAAAGGTATTCGTGCTAAATCGGGAATGGACTAAAGCGAGCGCGCTTTCAACCGCGGGGTGAAGGAGGTCCGCGTAAAAGGTTGTGACTTGCTCCGACATGAGCATTCCTTTATAAACCAGCGTTTTGTACGAGAGGCTCGGAATGGAAAAAAAATTTCCGCCCTTCATTTCCGAATAGCGGATTTGATTTTCGACGCGCCGTCGAATGACATAAAGCTTCCGCTCAAAAGCCATGTCCTCCTTGAGCTTCGAATGCCGCCCGACAAACACCTGCCGCACGAAAGGTTCGCCCAATTTCGCTGTATTCCCAATCGGTGAATCGTTGGTTGGAACATCGCGCCAACCAAGGAAGGTTTGGCCTTCTTCTTTTATAACTTCCTCAAAAATCTTTTCACAGTTTTTCCGCTCGCTTCCATTCGGCGGGAGAAAAACCATTCCAACACCATATGCTTTAGGGCTCGGAAGCTTTATTCCTGCTTTTGAACCGGCCTCCTTTAGAAAAGCGTGCGGCATTTGAAGTAAAATTCCCGCGCCGTCGCCCGTGTTCGCTTCGCAACCGCATGCGCCTCGATGCCTCAGATTCAAAAGGACTGTGAGCGCCTGCTCAACGATTTTGTGCGATTTCCGACCTTTCACGTCAACGACAAATCCCACACCGCACGAATCATGTTCGTACCGTGGATCGTAAAGTCCTTGTTTGCGCATTTGCATTGGGCTCATACCGTTAATCTTTCTTTCAACTGAATACCTCTGCAAGAAATAATTTTGAGAACTACTTCTTCAATCACACGATTCGGAGTCGACGCGCCTGCTGTAACACCAACCTTCACAGTTCCCTCGGGAAGCCAATCTCGGCTCGTGATAATCTCCGAGCGGTGTGCCGGTTTATGGCGGATTTCATCCCGCGATATAATCTCCTCTGCGTCACGGACATGATAAGCAGGACAAAATTCAGATGAAATCTCACACAAGTGACCTGTATTGCTTGAGTTATAGCCGCCAACTACAACCATTAAACCAACTCCTGACCGCGCCAACTTTAAAATGGCATCCTGCCTGTCCTGCGTTGCACTACAAATCGTATCAAAATGCCTGAAGTGTTTTGAAAGCTCTTCTTCCCCGTAACGCGCACGCATGGCCGCTTGAATCATTTCCGCAATCTCAAGTGATTCACTTGAGAGCATGGTCGTTTGATTGGCACAACCCACGCGTTCCAAATCGCGCTCAGGATTGAAACCAGGGGATGCCGTCTCCGCAAATTCTTTGAGAACCGAATGCGAATCCATTTTGCCTAAAATAAAATCGCAAACTTTCCTTGCCTGTTCTTTGTCACGAACGACAAGAAATTTCCCATTTGGATATTGAGTCGCGCGAGAACTTGTGGCCTGCGTCTCCTCATGATCAAATTTCCCATGTATGATCGATGTAAAACCGTCTTCAGCGTACCGTTCGACTCTGCGCCACACGGCAATCACAGAACCGCAAGTTGTATCGACAAGGATGGCACCTTTTGACTTCAGAATTTCAAGTTCCTCTGCCGTAGTTCCAAAAGCGGGAATAAGAACCACGTCATCCTTTTTAACAATGTCTAAGGAATGAGATTCCAATACCCCCTCACCCCGCCCTTGGCGAGGCTCGCCTCCGGCGGCCTCCCCTCTC
>JACQQP010000012.1 GCA_016206945.1 Candidatus Omnitrophota bacterium
AGTGAGCATATCTTCCATTGCGGTGGAACTTGCAGAGAAAATTTTTGGGAAACTGACAGGAGAGCGCGTTTTGATTTTGGGAACAGGCAAGATGAGCGAACTCACCATGAAGCACTTGGCCAAGGCCGGCGCAGGTGAAATTACCGTCGCGAGCCGTACGTATGAACGGGCGCGTGAGCTTTCTCAAAAGTTTGGCGCGCGTCCGATTGGATTTGATTCTTGGCTTCGCGCTCTTCGGACAAGCGATATCGTCATTTCTTCCACGTCTGCGCCCCGTCCCGTCGTTACATTTGAAGATGTTAAGAGTGTCATGGTCCAACGGCGCCATAAGCCCCTTTTCTTTATTGATATTGCCGTTCCGCGGGACGTAGAGGCCGAGGTCGGCAAAATCGACGACGTTTACCTTTATGACATTGACGATTTAAAAACGGTATCCGATGCGAACTTGCGGCTCAGGAAGAAGGAAATTTCGAAGTGCGAGGCGATCGTCGAGCGCGAACTTGAATCCTTTGATCAATGGTACGAGTTCTTGGAAGCAGGCCCCGTGATTCAACGTTTGACCACTTATTTTGATCAAATTGTCGAACGTGAAGTTGCAAAGGCGAAACCCAAATTTAGGGGCAAAGAGCAAGAGCTCAGAGCGCTCATTCAGAAAATCAAAACCAATCTTCTTCATGTCCCTGTAGAGAAATTGAAGGATTCAGCCAAAATTGGAAGTATGGAGCGGTATTTAGAAACGCTTCATTCGCTCTTTCGATTAGAAGAACATCCCCCTTCCCCCCTTGTGGGGGAAGGCAGGGATGGGGGGTCAGAGCAGAGTTCCCCCCACCTTAGTCCTCCCCCGCGAGGGGGGAGGAAATGAGTCGAGGATGCGGTCTCTCATTAAAATTGGAACACGCGGGAGTCAGCTTGCGCTTTACCAAGCAGAACTCGTGCGAGCAAAACTCAAAGAGTCGTTTCCACTAATGAGATTTGAGTTCATTAAAATTCGGACGAAAGGGGATATGATTCGCCACGCCAATCTCGGGGCCATCGGCCCTGGAATTTTTACGCGCGAGATTGAAACAGCGCTTTTAAAAAAGGAAATAGATTTAGCAGTACATAGTGCTAAGGATCTTGCCACAGACCTTCCCGCAGGTCTTGCGATCGGGGCCATTTTGGATCGGGAGGATCCAAGGGATTGTTTGGTGGCACGAGCGAGAAAAACATTAAAGGAATTGGCGAGCGGGGCACGTATCGGCACGAGTTCTCTCCGGCGCAGAGCTCAGCTTAAGCGCTTGAGACCCGATCTTGAAATCTGTGAAATGAGGGGAAATGTGGATACGCGGGTCAAGAAAATTGAGGAAGGAAATTACGACGGAATGGTACTCGCTCATGCTGGGATGAGGCGGCTTGGACTGGGCAACTTGGTGGGTCAGGTTTTCGACGAAGAAGTTTTGTTGCCGCAGGCAGGTCAGGGAGCAATTGCCATTGAGTTGTGTAAAGACGACGCGGAAATTCAAGGCTTGATCAGGGTGACAAATCACGAGGCATCTTGCAGACGGATATTGGCCGAGCGCAGTTTCTTAAGGCGTCTTCAGGGCGGTTGCCAAGTTCCCGTCGGTGTCGCTTCGAGGATTAAAGACGGTCTGATGACTCTAACAGGCGGAATTTTTTCGTGGGATGGCGGGCGAGAAGTTCGCCAAACTCTTTCTGGATCCATTTTGGAAGGAGAAGACGTAGGAACAAGACTTGCTGAGAGGCTTTTGGAAATGGGCGGTGAGGAAATTTTGGATGAGATCCGGAAAGGTGTGAAGTGAAGAAAAGCGAGCAACTGACCCCCTCACCTTTTCCACCAAAATACGTGGCGGATCCGCCGCGGTCTTTGGCGGAATCCTCTCCTCCTTTTCGCCAAAGGCGAATCCGTCCATCGGCAGATTCGCCTTACGGACGAATCCGCCTCAGGCGGAAGAGGGGGAGAGGGAGGGGTGAGGGGGTGGGGTTTGTTTCCTTGGTGGGTGCGGGTCCAGGGGACCCGAAACTGCTTACGCTTAGAGGAAAAGAAGTACTCGAACAAGCGGACGTTGTTATTTATGATTATTTGGTGCATCCTTCCCTCCTCAGACTGGCTCCTCAAGCGAAACATATTTATGTAGGAAAAAAAGGGGGCGATCCCGATTCAACTCGGCAAGATTCAATCGATCAGCTTCTCGTTCGCTTGGCCTGCGAGGGAAAGCGCGTCGTGCGCCTGAAGGGCGGAGACCCTTTTGTGTTCGGCCGCGGCGGTGAGGAAGCAATGGCTTTGGCAAAAAATAAGATCCGTTTTGAAGTGGTGCCGGGCATCAGCGCCGGAATTGCGGCTCCTGCTTATGCAGGAATTCCCGTGACGCATCGGGGTTACGCTTCCAAAGTTACTTTTTTGACGGCGCATGAAGATCCGCGAAAAAAGCGGGAACACGTGGATTGGAAGGCGATTGCGGGTTTAAGCGGAACACTCGTGATTTTCATGGGGATCAAAACGCTTCCGAACATCATCAAACGCCTTCTGCATTATGGAAAAGACAGGCGTACGCCGGTCTCAGTGATTCGGTGGGGAACAACGGCGCAACAGCGCGTCGTGACCGGAACTTTGGCGAATATTGTCAATAAGGTCAAGCAAGTCGCATTAAAACCTCCGGCTATTACCGTGATCGGTCAAGTAAATCGCTTGCGCCCTTTGTTAAACTGGTTTGAAAAGAAACCGCTGTTCGGAAAAACGGTTTTAGTCACGCGATCTAGGAAGCAAGCCTCTCAACTTTCTGATCGGCTTGAGTCTTTGGGAGCGAATGTTGTTGAAGTGCCCACCATCGATATTTCGCCAATTAATAACTTTCGTATTTTGGATGAGGCGATTCATCAAATGGCGACCCCTCACGCCAACCCTCTCCCCTCAAGGGGAGAGGGGAGGGTGAGGGGTATATACGATTGGATTGTTTTTACAAGCGAGAATGGCGTAGAAATATTCTTTAACCGACTCAGAGATTTAAGAAAGGACGCTCGCGTTTTAAAGAACGTTCGAATTGCAGCCATCGGGCCTGGAACTCAAGCGAAACTCCAATCCTTTTTTGTGGAACCTGACTTGTTGCCCAACGTATTTACGACTGAAGGTCTCGTCAAGGCTTTCAAAACATGTGGCATATCAGGAAAGAAAATTCTTTTATTGAGAACCACGATCGCTCCAAAGTTACTTCATGATTCTTTAAAGAAATTGGGTGCTTTTGTTACAGAAATCCCGGTTTATAAAACGAAGAAGCCCAAGGGTCTTCAGC
>JACQQP010000132.1 GCA_016206945.1 Candidatus Omnitrophota bacterium
AGTGGTAAGTGAGACAATATTTCATTGTTCAAATGCACCAGTCGTATTCGGTTTTTACAAAGCCAGAATACGATTTGAGGAACGAGAAGAATGAGTTGGATTGCCGAAACAAAACTGTAATTGACAAGTCGAATCCATGTCGGAAAACTTTCTCTTTTGGTAAATCTGTGCGGAAATCGCCAGTCAGGAAGTTCGTTCACCTTCCAGCTGCCCTTCTCAATTTCCTGAATGAAGGGGCCGCTTCCGTAAGCCACAATCTCGAGTTCGAAGTTGTTTCGGTCAATCAAAGGCAAAAGGCTTGCCAAATATTTGGCAGAACCCCCAAAGCCACTTCCTGACTCAGCAATCAAAATCCGATCCGTCATTAAATCCACCGCTCTTTCTTGAGATAGGCATCAATGAGCTCCGCAGCAAGCCGATGGCCCTTCGCATTCCAATGTCCATCATGCAAGTGGCAAAAAATCCTCTTTCCGGTTGAGCGCTCAAAAAATCGATCCGAAAGGTTCAAATACGGAATTCCGAGTTCCCGGCAAATGATTTCAACCTCGGTCGGTCTTTCTGGTTTTTCTCCAACCCCGGGCGAAAACTCGTACACCAAAAAGCGAGCGCCAATGGATTCCGAAACCTGATGCATCGCATTAAGAATTCGTGACGTAATTCGATTCTCATAGATCCTTAAAGACTCGGCCTTTGTGCTGGTTGTTTCCATTTCTTTTAAACCAACCCATGTAAAAAAATCTCGTGCGCGGTCGCTATGATCGATGCGAAACTTAAACCATTGATACATCAGCAAATGCCCGAGATCTTTCTTGACACTTCGAAAAAGGGCGGCGCCTTCTTGCGCTTCCTCTTCCCCTTCTGCTTGTTCGCCCTGGTAATGCGTTGCCGCTTCGGGAAGAACGGTAACCCAGCCGTCTTCCGTATTGAATTTTGGAACGGGAACTCCCTTGATTTCTAATTCATCGTTTTTATTGATCACAAAATAAGGTTTTCCGTATCCCCTTCGACCTTGATGGATCGTAACATTGTCAGTCGGATCGTTATAGACCGCGCCGAAGATGACGATGTCTGGCTGATACCTGTAGCCTTCATGCTTTAAATAAAGGAAACTTTGATCGGTTCCATAAGCCTGAACTCCTGCATTAATCACTTCATACCGGCCGTCCTTGGCAAGAAGGTTCTCCAGTTGAACGTCGATTAAATCCCCTCGCTCCACTTCCAAACCGACCGTAACCGAATCTCCTAGGAGTAAAATCCGAGACACGCCTTCCTTCTTCTCGTAGTTGTACTCTTCGTCTCTTAAACCTTTCGAATTCGTTTTGACAGAAATCCGAAATCGATCGTGCTTGTTGGTATAGTGAGTCTCAACATTAGAGCCATGTTTCCATCCGAGGAGAGGATCGTAGATCCACAACCCAGCCCCATTCCGCTGGCTTGGATACCGGTAGTCCAAATAGATGTTTTGCGCCTGAAGCCCCACTTCCGCGACAAAGAAGAAAAGGAAGAGGCTCGCGATCACCATTCTGAAATGAAGCGGCATCGCAAGCGCCCCGCAAAGCAACAAAGTATAGAGGGAAACCTTTGCCAGCCACAATCGGACCGAAGGCTCGAGGTCAGCAAAGTAACCTCTGCTCATAAAAAAGATGATCCATATTAAGATCAAAAAACCACATAGAAAACTGATGACCCTTAATCTTGTATTCATCCTTTTGCCGCTTCAATAGCCTCCTTTTGCAATTGATCTGCCTTAAGTTGTGGTTTCTGGCCTTTCACGAAAGGCATATTCCCAAGACCCACCAGACGGCGCATCCGATTAATGAGTTTGCTATGGAAATAGGTACTGCGAACCTTTCCGCAGTGTTCTTGAACCCAAAATTGTCTGCGTGCCGTTGACTCGGGAACCAAATTCCATTTCGAGCGAAAGAGATCGTGCGACTGAGCAGCTTTATCCACACCCCATCGATAAAGCAAATATTCACGATCAGCTCCTCTGAGCTCCCAAATGCGCCCGTAATCATAAGCGACGACGGATTTCGGCTCGAGAAGAATCCTAAAACCTGCCTTTTGAACTCGGAAGGTGTAATCCAAATGCTCGCAGATATTGAGATCGTCCAGCGGCCCAACCGCCTCGAGAAGCTTTTTCGAAAACATCACCGTATGCCACTCAAAAAAATCGCTATGCTTTCGCCTCTGGTCTGGATAGTCTTCGAGACGAACGCCAGAATAAGTCGCGATGCTGTCGATATACCATCGATCGCCGCGCTTCTCACGAACGAGTTTTCCTTCCGCAATATGAATCTTGCGGTCAGGATCAGAAAGTTTCGTCGTCAGGTAGATCGGATGGACGCAATCCACTTTCTCTTCTTCCGCGCAAGCAACGAGATGCTCAAGCCAGCCTTCAAGAACCTCGACATCGTTATCCACATAAACGGCGTACTTCGTATCGATTAATGGAATCGATTCATTTACGAGTTCGTGCGGATATTTCCAGCGATTCGAGTAAACGATTTTACAAGTCGGGCGTTTGGCCGCGATCGCTTCAAGCTCGCGCCGCCTTTCTGGCGGTGCATTTCCTTCCATCACCAGCATTTTAAAGATCGGAGACGTGACGTCATAAATTCGTTCGACGATGTCCGCAAATATATTGAAACTCTCCCGCGGAACGATGACTACGGTTACAATTGGTTCACTTTGTGTTGCCATATTCTTTTATTTCCTCCTTAAATGCACAAAGGCCTTTCCCTAGACCAAAAGGAAGCCAATGCAGAAATCGCTCAAAAAATCTCCCTCCATAATGCAGAACCCAAAGTTGACTAACGAATTTTTCAGTTTCATGAACTCCAGGTTCAAAATGGGCACGCATCAGGCGCCTTAAAGCTCTCGTCAAATCTCGCCAAAGCCAAATGGGTGCCGCAGTAAAAATAAATTTCCATTTCCATTGAATCTCATGACCGAGAGTTCTCCCAACCTCCCAAAACCACTGGCGCATGAAGTCTTTGGAAAGTCTCTGTTTTTCAACCTTATGATGAACAATGGCCTTGGGTTCATAGAATATTGCGATTCCGGCTTTCTGGAGACGCTGAAAAATTTCCCGATCCTCGCCGCCGATAAGTCGATCCCCCTTGCGGCCTAATGCCTCGCGAAAAATTCCGTGCTGTTCAAAAATGGCGCGATGAAACGACATGTTGGCTCCAATCATATGGCGATTTTGCTGATCCCATTTTTTCCGCTGAGGGCCTAAATCTTGAACAATCAGGGGACCCATAATTTCCTCCGCAAGCCACTCGGGCCGCTCGCAGTTCCAAAGCCGTTTAATCTGGCCGCCTACGGCAAGGGCCCGCGTTTCCTTAAAACACTGATAAATGGAACTCACCCAATTGGAATCAGCAATCACATCGTCATCCGTAAAGGCAATGATTTGCCCTTTTGCCTCCTTAATCCCTGTGTTTCGTGCATAAGAAAGCCCCTGTCTTGATTCGAACGCATATTTCACCTTACCATTAAAACTTTCAGCCACATCCCTTGTCCCATCTTTGGAATTGTTATCCACAACAATAATTTCGTAAGAACATATAGCCCTCTGATTGACAAGACTTTCGATTGTATCCCGCAAACTTTCCGCGCGATTGTAACTACACACGATCACACTAACGTCGACCATAAGTGATTCCTTTGTCCGATCAAAAATTAAATTCCCACTGTGGGCTTCTTGATTTAAGTTCCTTAAGAATCTTTTCAACAAATTCTTCCGCAGTTTCAAGCGCCTTTAACGCATCATTCCGAGAAAGAAGGCCCCCAAATTCATAGGTCAATTCGTTCCGCTTTTTTCGCATCTTTTCAAACCGTCCGATCAGATTTACAAAATTTTCTCCTAAAATAGCGCCCGAGACCTGAATGACTGTCTTGTGTTGCGCAACACCTTTGGGTCTGACGCCGTAAAGAAATAAAACGGCCCTCGCTGTCCGGAGCATCCCAAGATAGGCAAACAAATAAGTGGCTTCCTCGGCAATATCAAGATTCGCCTTGGCCGTTTTCAAATCCCGAACCGCCTGATGCAGAAGCTTTTCTATCTGCTTGAGAGAAACCTTCTCACGCTGAATGAGTTTTTCTTCAAGCCATCGTTTTAATAATTCGTCTAAATCTTTTTTCATCTCCGATGAGAAATATCCTCTTTTGTTTGATCACTTCACTTAAATAATTTGCCGGGTCCTTAACCTTTCGTGCAAAATCGCCGGGCTCGAAAACAGTGCAATTAATCTCTCGCTGAAAACTTTTTTCCACATTGGCAAGTTTGCGTTCTAAAAGCGCTTCCACCGATTTCTTCAAGCTGCCGACCACCAAGAGGTCAATATCTGACTCGCCTCTCTCCTCGCCTTTAGCAAAGGAGCCATAGATCACAGCAACTTCGATTCCGCCAAGCTCCGCAAACATATCTTTTAAACGGCCAAAAATGCCGACGGTTTTCTCAATAATACTCTTAAGTTCCTGGAAAAGGGGATGCCCTTCATTTAACTTGAAATACCGCAGGTTTGCTTCCCTGCGCGCCGTCACAACCCCTTCTTCGACAAGCTTTAAAAGTTCCCTGCGGACATTGCCAGCGGGAAATCCGAGCTTCCTCGCCAAATCACGAAGGTAAAACTCCTTTCGCGGATTGGCAAAAAGAAAACCGAGAATTTCCCTTCGTGTTTTTGAGTGTGTGATAAATAATGCGTTCGTCATATAAGTATCCTTTTTGAGTACAATTGTACTCAAAATAGACTCTTTGTCACTTTTATTATTTCTGTCTCCTGAGCCGCCTGCATGCAACTTTCGATCGTCTCTCGCAAACTCTCCGCTCGGTTGTAACTACAAACGATCACACTAACGTCGACCATAATGCAAACCCTTCACAAGACATACTGGAGCCGCAACATAGGATTTCGCAACCCGTCTTAACAAAGGAAAAAAACCTTGTTCTTCGGGCCTTCGAATCACGAGGCCCACTAAAGGATCCTCGAAGAGAGCTTGGACAAAGTATTTTGCTGCTTCCATATAATTCCCCTGATCAATCAAGAGCCGTCCGAGAATGTAAAACCTTGCCGCAATCTGCGATTTCACAAGGCCACCATATTGCGTATATCTGCCATTCAGTCGAAGTGCACGCAAAACGCGTATGGCATCCTTGCGCACGGAAACCTCGTCTTGTCCCCCATGATCTCGATCATCCATCACGGTGCTCGCCAAAATATTTTCCATCGGCGCAATCGGCCATTGTTGCGCGAAACGAAGCCAGAAATCAAAATCTGCGCAAATGGGAAACTCGGGATTAAACCAATCGATTTGATCCAAACACGACTTACGAATCATGACGCAAGTAGTCGGAATAAAAACATTAAAAAGTTCTTGGAACTTAGAGGCTAAAAACTGTGGAAAAATCTTCGTGGGTTCTGCTTTACCATTCCTTGCGCGATAAACTTGCAATAAGGTATAGCTAAGACCAACTTCAGGATGCGATTCCATAAAGTCAACTTGCCGCTCCAGTTTTTCTGGTCTCCACTCATCGTCGTCATCAATAAAGGCAACGTATTTCCCGCGTGCGTTTTCAATTCCCGTATTGCGGGCTCGATACCAACTTCCATTCGTCCGTCTGACGTAGTGAATGCGACGATCTCGCGCCAAGTAGGCGTTCACCACTTTTCGAATGTCATCGGTTGGACAACCATCGTCGACGACGATGAGTTCCCAATCTTGATACGTCTGATTCACGACGCTCTCAATGGCTCTCGGCAAATAAGCTGGACGATTGTAGGTTGGGGTCACGATGCTCACCATGGGAGAGGTTATGGTTTTTTGAAACGCGATCGACTTTTTCTGCAACATAGTTTTACACTCTAGAAAAGTCTTAATGGCTTCCGCATTCACAAGGGCACGTCCAATAAGGGCGCAGATTTTTCTTACTTCAAGAGGACCAACTGAGGTACCCGTCGGAAGCTGCAAAAGGCGTTCCGACTTTTCCTCCGTAACTCGAAGTTTGCAATCCTGATCTCGAGCCAAGGATTGATACGGATAAACTCGATGACAACCCGGGTGAAAGTAACGCCGCGCTAATACATGTTCAGCCTGCAAAACCTCAAGCAAAGCATCGCGATCAATCCCTGCGAGAGCTCGATCGATTTCAAGAACGACGTATTGATAGTTGCACCGTTCCGTTTCGTTATAGTCCATAACCTTAACTCCTGGGAGAGCGCCCAGCTCTCTTCGATATTCAAGATAATTTCTTCTATTGACTTCAATGATCTCCTTCATACGTTCAAGAGAGGTAAGCCCCATGGCTGCAGAAACTTCATTCATCTTCCCATTGATCCCTATGTGAACGACATGATCAGAGTCTGAATATCCAAAATTTCTCATCAGGCGGATTTTCTCAGCCGATTCATTATCGTTGGTCACAACGGCGCCACCCTCAAGCGTATTAAGAAACTTGGTGGCATGGAAACTGAGGGTTTCTGCATCACCGAATCCACCGATCATTTTTCCATTCGAAGAACAACCAAAGGCATGAGCTGCATCAAACAAGAGCTTAAGCCTATGTGACTTAGCAATTGTTTCCAATGCCTTCACATGACAAGGCCTGCCAAAAAGGTGAACCGCAAGAATTCCCGTCGTCCGTTCCGTAATCAATTCCTCCACCTTTTTAGGATCCACACATAAGGTCTCGGAATCAATGTCACAAAAAATGGGCTTAATGCCTTGCCACGTAAGCGCATGGACGGTGGCCAAGGCCGTCATCGATGGAACAATTACCTCGCCACTTAAATCCAAGGCCCGTATTGCGATTTCTAAGGCTACCGTACCATTGCAAACAGCGACACAATGTTTGACGCCAACCAACTTTTTAATCCTTTCCTCAAACTCTTTGACATAGCATCCATCATTTGTAAGCCAACGGCGATCCAGAATATCATTGATACGGTTCAATAACCGATCGCGGTCTCCAATATTTGGACAACCCACATGAAGGACATTCTCAAAAGCGGGCTTGCCACCCAAAAACGCTAAATCAAGATGCGATTTCGCCCGATCCAATTTCTTCATTTCTCTCTTAACGCCAGGCATGAATCAATCCTTTCACAACGCATGCTGGCACTGCGACATAAGCCTTCAAAACACGCGACGCTAGTTGAAGGAAACCCTGCTCCCCCGGCCTTTGCACGGCAAGACCTACGAG
>JACQQP010000126.1 GCA_016206945.1 Candidatus Omnitrophota bacterium
TATTTACGCTGAAATTCTTGGACATGGAATGACGTGCGATGCCTATCATATGACGAGTCCTGATCCTGAGGGAAAGGAAGCCATCCGGGCGATGGAAATTGCGATGAGGAGTGCCCAGGTGAGTCCTGATGAGATTGACTATATCAACGCCCATGGGACTTCCACTCCCCTCAATGATAAAACAGAGACGATGATCATCAAAAAGGTTTTTGGTGAACGTGCTTATAAAATTCCGATCAGCGCGACCAAATCCATGATCGGACACTTGATCGGTGCGGCGGGGAGTGTCGAATTGATTGCAACGCTTTTGGCAATGGAACATGAGGTGATCCCGCCTACGATCAATTACGAGGTTCCCGATCCGGAATGTGACCTCGACTATGTTCCGAACAAAGCGCGTCCTGCTAAGATTAGAACCGCGATGAAAAATTCGTTTGGCTTTGGCGGGAAAAATTCAATCTTGATCGTTCGAAAGGTGTAAGGCATCTTCGCCTTGTATCGCATATTCTTTTGCTTCCGTAGCAACTCCACCTTTACAAATACCTCGCTTTGATTGACGGATAAATTCAACGAAATACTTCACCTCGGGTGTCGTGGCGATTTTTTCGATTTCACCAATCGCACTTGTGACGTTTAAACCATCCTGGTAAAGCAATTTGTAAGCGCGCTTTATTTCGTTGCGTGTCGCGGGTGGAATACCCGCACGCCTTAGGCCCACGACATTCAAACCATAAACAATGGAGGCCCGCCCGCCGCATAGGGTAAAAGGGGGCACGTCTTTATTGACAGCTGAAAGTCCGCTGATCATAGACAATCGGCCGATTCGAGAAAACTGGTGCACGACAATCATGCCCGATAAAAACGCTTCGTCTTCGACCGTGCAATAGCCGCCCAGCGTTGCGTTGTTGACCAGGATGATTTTGTTTCCAAGAGCACAATTGTGAGCGAGGTGGGCATAGGCCATCAGGAAATTTTCATCGCCGAGGACGGTGGCAGTGCCTTCCTTGGTTCCTCGGTGAATCGTAACAAATTCTCGGAAAATGTTTTTATTGCCAATAATCGTTTTGGTGGGTGTGCCGTGGTAAGCTAAGTCTTGGGGCTTGTTCCCAATTACAACATGCATATGGATTTCGTTTTTGTCTCCTATTTCTGTACCTGCGCAAATATAGGTACCCGCGCCAATTTTATTGTGAGACCCGATTCGTACCCCATCTTCGATAATGACATGAGGGCCAATTTCATTGGTTTCGCCAAGGATCACATTTTTTCCGATGATTGCCGTGGGATGGATCGACATAGAGCGGAATTCTAACACAGCATCCTCAAAGTGTTAAGGGTTAAGTTTTAACTGTTAAGGGGATTAACTTGACACCTAACACCTGACACTTATACTTATGCCGATGAATCCTTCAGACCAGCTTAAAATTTTTAAAGAAGGCGCCGTCGAACTGATTTCTGAACAGGAACTCCTTGAGAAGCTCAAAACGAAGCGTTCCTTAAGGATTAAGTATGGCGCCGATCCTTCTACCTCGGATCTCCACCTCGGACATACGGTTCCGCTCCGGAAATTAAAGCGACTCCAAGATCTCGGGCATCACATCGTTTTTATTATTGGTGATTTCACAGCGCGCATTGGCGATCCATCCCAACAGAAGGAAACGAGATCCATGCCTTCCCTAGAACAGGTGAAACAGAACGCTAAGACTTACGAAGCTCAAGTTTTTAAGATTTTAGACCGGGGAAAAACAGAGGTTTGTTGCAATTCTGATTGGCTCGATAAAATGAAACCTCAAGATTTTCTTCATCTGACTTCCCAATATACGGTCGCTCGTCTCCTGGAACGGGATGATTTCCAAAATCGTCACAATTCGAAACAGCCGATCGCTTTAATCGAATTTCTTTACCCTTTGCTGCAAGGGTATGATTCCGTCGTAGTGAAATCGGATGTGGAACTCGGCGGGACCGATCAAAAATTCAATTTGTTGGTGGGAAGAGAACTTCAAAAAGTCTGGAAACAGCCTCAACAAGTGATATTGACACTTCCGCTTTTGGAAGGAACCGATGGTGTCAAGAAAATGAGCAAGAGTTTCGGCAATGTGATCAACATTCAAGACAGCCCAAAAGAAATTTTTGGCAAGGTGATGTCCCTTCCCGATACGCTCGTTCCTCGGTATTATCAGTACACAAGCGGACTGAGTTCTGAGCAATATCAACCCATATTGGAACAGTTTGAAAGCAAACCGCGCGAATTGAAAGCCAAACTCGCGGAACAAATTGTAGCGCTTTATTCCGACGAAAAGAACGCCAGAAAAGCCCGTGAAGAATTTGATCGCGTATTTCGCGACAAAGGTTTGCCTGACGATGTTCCTACCGTTTCACTCGAAGCGGACGAGCTTGATGTGGTGTCGCTCCTTCATCAGGCAGGGTTGGTTACCAGTAAAAGCGAGGCTCGCCGATTGGTGGAACAAGGGGGAGTGAAGGTGGATGAAATGCGTGTCACGGACGCGGATCAAAAAATTTCAATTAAAAAGCCTGTTGTTGTCCAGTGTGGCAAACGCAAGTTTGCCCGCGTTTGTACTCAATGATCTCATCTGAAAAAAGAGAACAGAGAACGGAGTACAGAGTACAGAAGATTAGGTCCCGTTCTTTTTTACTCAGTTCTCTGTACTCAGTTCTCTGTACTCAGTTCTCTGTACTCTGTTTCCAGAGGTGATGGGATGATCCCAACCACCTGCTTTTCTCGCGTTTCATTCAGGTGGTTGAACTTTGAAACGCGAGAATGTCTTTCAAAAATCAAAGAACGCATTAACTTAAAACCATGCGTTCTTTTAAAGCAGGTGGTGGGATGATTTCTTTCCAAAACGTCTCCAAGTTTTTCGGTTTCGTTAAGGCCCTCCAGAACGTTACCTTTGAAATCAAGCGTGGCGAGATTGTTGGAATCCTCGGTCCCAATGGAGCGGGGAAAACGACAATCATGCGCCTTCTCATAGGTTTCTTTCCACCGACCGAGGGAACCGTGCTCGTTAATGAGCAGAATGTGTCGAAAACAAAGCCCAACCTTCGTAAAAGGATAGGGTACCTCGCGGAGAACAATCCGCTTTACATGGATATGACCACGTCCACTTTTTTATCTTTCGTGGCTCGGATGAAAGGTCTTCCGTTTGGGTCGCGAAAAGAAACGATCGCCAGGGTGAGTGAGCAATGCGGCATCAGTTCTGTTCAAACCCGGATCGTTGGAAAACTCTCTAAGGGATTCCAGCAGCGCATCGGTCTTGCCCAGGCGTTATTGGGGGACCCTGAGATTTTGATCTTGGATGAACCTACGAACGGTCTTGATCCGAAGCAAATCGTGGAGATGAGAAATTTGATCCAGGCGCTCGGTCACGAACGCACCATCCTTCTTTCAACTCATATTCTCTCTGAAGTTCAAATGACTTGCGAGCGGGTTCTGATCTTGAATGAAGGCCGCGTGGCTGCTTCCTTGGAATTGAAATCTACCCA
>JACQQP010000128.1 GCA_016206945.1 Candidatus Omnitrophota bacterium
AGAGAGTAGAGAGTAGAGAGTGAAAGAAATAAAAATTTCCATATTCGCACTTTTGTTTCTCTCTACTCTCTACTCGCTACTCTCTACTTAAAGATGATTCTTATGGCAGAGACGACTGAGAAGAAGATTCATTTTCCGCTGGATAAAATCCGAAATATTGGAATCGCAGCCCATATCGATGCGGGGAAAACGACCACGACAGAGCGGATTCTCTATTACACAGGAAAAACTCACAAAATTGGTGAGGTGCATGAAGGAACTACCGTGATGGACTGGATGGAACAGGAACAGGAGCGAGGGATTACAATCACTTCGGCTGCAACCACCTGTTTTTGGCGTGACTGTCGAGTCAATATTATTGACACGCCAGGCCACGTGGACTTCACGATCGAGGTGGAACGTTCGATGCGTGTCTTGGACGGCGCTGTCTGTCTTTTTGGAGCTGTTGAAGGGGTGGAACCTCAGTCGGAGACAGTTTGGCGGCAGGCCGAGCGCTATCATGTACCGCGAATCGCTTACGTTAATAAAATGGACCGCGTCGGCGCCGCATACGAATCCTGTGTGGAGCAGATGAGAGATCGTTTGGGCGCCAACGCCGTTCCACTGCAGCTTCCCTACGGAAAGGGAGACACATTTAAAGGGATTATTGATTTGGTCAAAATGACGGCGTACGTGTTTCATGATGAAACTCTGGGCGCTCAATATGATGAAGTAGATATTCCATCTGAATATCAAGAAGCTTCAAAAAAGGCACGCGAGTTTTTAATTGAGAAGGTAGCGGAACATGACGACGATCTCATGCATAAATTTATCGAAGGGCATGCCCCAGCGCCCAATGAATTGAAAGCTGGAATTCGGAAAGCCACCATTGCGATCAAAATACTCCCTGTGATTTGCGGGTCTTCTTACAAAAATAAAGGGGTTCAGCAGCTTTTGGATGCCGTGGTGGATTATCTGCCATCCCCCGTGGATGTCCCTGCGATTAAAGGAAAGGATCCAAAGACAGGCAAAGAACTCGAGAGGCATCCGAGTGAGCAGGAACCCTTTTCGGGACTTGTGTTCAAACTGGCCGCTGACCGTTTCGCAGGCGGCGGGAATTTTGCTTACGTTCGGATATACTCCGGCGTGCTGCGATCCGGCTCCTACGTTTTAAACGCTTCTAAGGGTTCGAAGGAACGAATTGGCCGTATGCTTCTCATGCATGCCAACAAGCGCGAAGAAATTGAAGAGGCAGGTGCGGGAAATATTGTGGCCGTGGTTGGTCTTAAGGACTTGAAGACGGGTGACACCCTTTGTGATGAGGGCCACGCCATTGAACTTGAGTCGCTTTTTATCCCAGAGCCTGTTATCTCGCTCGCCGTAGAACCGAAAACAAAGGCAGATCGAGACAAACTTTCCCAGACACTTCAGCGCATGGCTCAGGAAGATCCGACTTTTCGAATTAAAAGTAATGAGGAAACGGGTCAGACCATTATTTCTGGAATGGGAGAGCTTCATTTGGAAATCATCGTGGATCGCATGTTCCGAGAATATGGCGTGCAGACTAACGTCGGAAAGCCCCAGGTGGCTTTTAAAGAAACCATTCAGGGGATTGCAAAAGCTGAGGGTAAATATATTCGACAAACGGGCGGTCGCGGTCAGTATGGTCACTGTTATCTTGAAGTTGCGCCGATTGAGCGGGGTAAAGGAGTCGAATTCGTTAATAAGGTTGTCGGTGGCGCGATTCCAAGGGAATACATTCCTGCGGTAGAACAAGGCGTGAGAGAGGCATGTCAAAATGGGGTGTTGGCAGGTTATCCCTTGCTTGATTTGAGGGTAACGCTTTTCGACGGATCTTATCACGATGTGGATTCTTCCGAAATAGCGTTCAAAATCGCGGGCTCAATGGGATTAAAAGAAGCTGCGAAGAGAGCCAAGTTGGTACTTCTTGAGCCCATTATGGTGGTTGAAGTAATTGTTCCGGAAGAAAATATGGGAGCGATCATTGGAGATTTAAATTCGAGGCGCTGCGTCATTCAAGAAATGGGAAACCGCGGCAACGTGAAGTACGTTAAGGCACTTGCTCCTTTGATGGAAATGTTCGGTTTTGCAAGCGCCATTCGTTCGCTTTCACAAGGCCGCGCTGTGCCATCGCCAATGGAATTTCATAGCTATAAGGAAATTCCGGTGAACATTGCTAAGGCGATTGTAGAGGGAGGATCTCGTTAGGTGGTGAAAGAGAAAGTACGGATCAAATTAAGGGCGTATGACCATCGAATTCTGGATCAATCCGTTCAGGAAATTGTGAATACCGTTAAAATGACAGGAGCTCGTCTTGTGGGGCCGATTCCCTTGCCTACAGATATATGGAAGACCACTGTGTTAAAGGGCCCGACCATCGACAAGAAAGCGCGTGAACAGTTCGAAATGAGAACGCACAAAAGGCTTTTGGAAATTATGGAGCCAACTGCGCGGACCGTCGATGCGTTAATGAAACTCGCACTTCCTGCGGGTGTTGATGTGGAGATTAAATTATGAAACAGCGCGTCATTGCGAGGCAACATCCCATGCGAAGCCGAAGCAATCTCTGTGCTTTGAGATTGCTTCGTCGCCCGCCAACAAACTGTGGCGGACTCCTCGCAATGACGAGTTAGTGAGTGAAATGATTGGATTATTGGGAAAAAAAATCGGGATGACGCAAATCTTTGACCGCGATGGTAATCGTATTCCAGTAACGGTTATGGAAGTAGGACCCTGCACGATTTTACAAGTTAAGAAAAAAGAAACGGATGGATATCAAGCGATACAGCTTGGGTTCGATCCCAAAAAGGAATCGCGAACCAACCGATCTGAATTGGGGCATTTTAAGAAGCGCGGCCTGAAACCTATGAAGTTCGTTCGAGAAATTCGGACCGAAAATCTGGAAGGTCTCGAAGTAGGCAAAGAACTACACGCCAATAATTTTGCAGTCGGTGATTACATCGATGTCATCGGAATTTCCATTGGAAAGGGCTTCCAAGGCGTTGTGAAAAGACATCATTTTAAAGGTGGAGAAGCGGGTCATGGTTCTATGTTTGGCCGTGTGGCGGGTTCGATCGGCGCTTCATCCTTTCCTTCGCGCGTTGTAAAGGGTATGAGAATGCCGGGGCAAATGGGAAATGAGCGTACAACGGTGCAAAATTTGCGGGTGGAGAAAATTGATCTTGAGAATCATCTCATGGCCGTCCATGGAGCAGTGCCAGGACCTGAAAGTGGCTATTTGATTATTCGGGAGGCGATTAAGAAAAAGCGTCCTCGTAAATGGCGTTTCTTAGAAGAAGGATTGGAAGAGTTAAAACTTCCGGAGAAAAAAGTACCTGTAGCGAAGGTGAAAAAAGTTGAGGCGGCACCCAAGAAAAAACCAGCGGCCGCTCAGCCCGCAAAAAAGAAGTGACATGGTAAGGATTCATATGGCAACGGCAACCGTTTACAGAAAAGATGGAAAAAAAACAGGCGAGCTTGCGCTCAATGATCAAGTGTTTCAAGCTCCAATCAACAAGCGTCTGCTCGAGCTGGTCTTGAAGGCCTATGCCGGGAATCAAAGGCGTGGGACTCATGATACAAAGGAGCGTGCAGAAGTCCGCGGTGGTGGTAAGAAACCGTGGCGGCAGAAAGGGACGGGCCGTGCCCGTCACTCTTCGCGCCGTTCCCCTCTTTGGAGAGGCGGTGGAACGACCTTCGGCCCTCATCCTCGAGATTATGATACCAAGCTTCCAGACGGAATGAAGCGAGCCGCCTTGGTTTCTGCGCTGAGTCTTAAAAAGAGAGACGATAATCTTATGTTTTTAGAGGATGCGAATTTAAAGGAGCCTAAGACAAGAGAACTTGTTGAAATGATTGAGGCGCTCGGGCTTAAGGATTCACGGACGCTTTTTGTAGTTGAATCAATGAATGAAAAGTTGAAGCGCGCTTCAAATAATTTGAAGAACCTTTTCTCAGTCAAGCTGGCGCGTGATGTGAATGCCTATCACATTCAGCGGCGGAAGAAACTATTGATTGAAAAAGAGGCGCTGCCCATTGTCGAGAAACGGGCATTGAGCGCCGAAGAAGTTCCAGTGACGGCCCAAGGGACCACAACGTCATGAGCACAAACGTCTATGATGTTATTCGCGAACCCTTGATTACGGAAAAGGGTACGAAGCAAGAGAAGGGAAGAAAGTATTTCTTTTCCGTCCGTCCCGACGCCAAAAAGCATGAAATTCGCGAAGCGGTAGAAAGAATTTTTAACGTGAAGGTGGCCAAAGTAAACACAATGATTATCGGCGGGAAATGGAAACGGGTCCGCTATCGGCCAGGGCTGACTTCAGATTGGAAGAAGGCCGTCGTGACTTTAAAAGAAGGCCACAAAATTGAACTCACGTAAGGATCGAGATTATGCCACTTATTAAATTTAAACCAACAACTCCGACGCGGCGTTTTGGAAGTGCCTACGATTTTTCTGAGTTGACCGCCGAAAAACCTTACAAGCCGCTCACCGAAATTAAGAAGCGGACAGGTGGTCGTAACTTGTACGGCCATATTACTGCCTATCATAAGGGCGGCGGCCATAAACGGCGTCTTAGATTGATAGATTTTAAGCGTCCGAAACATGGTATCGAGGCGACTGTTCGCACGATTGAATACGATCCAAATCGGACGACTCGTATCGCGCTTCTTGAGTATGCAGATGGAGAAAAAACTTATATCCTCGCGCCCAACGGACTTAAAGTTGGCGAGAAAGTTTCGAGTGGAGCTAACGTTGAGGTCAAAGTGGGTAACCACCTTCCTTTGAGAAATATTCCCGAGGGGACGCCCATTCATAATATTGAGCTGGAACCGGGCCGCGGAGGCAAGCTGGTACGTTCCGCTGGGGCGCTTGCGCGGATTATGTCGAAAGAAAATGAGTTTGCTCATTTGAAACTTCCGTCAGGCGAGGTTCGCATGGTAAAGCTTGATGCTTATGCAACCGTCGGCCAATGTTCCAATATCGACCATGAAAATATTTCCTATGGTAAGGCAGGGCGGAAGGTTTGGCTCGGGATTCGCCCCACGACCAGAGGTGTTGCCATGAATCCCGTGGATCATCCGCTGGGTGGCGGGGAAGGAAAAACGTCAGGCGGACGTCATCCCTGCAGTCCTTGGGGCAAATTGACCAAAGGGCTTAAGACAAGAAAGCGGAATAAAGGCACAAATCGATTTATCGTAAAGGACAGGAGGGCATAACCCATGGGTCGGTCGGCTCAGAAAGGCGCGTTTGTGGATGACCATCTTTTGATCAAGGTTCAGATCGCTCAGAAAGCCCGAGACCGAAAGCCGATAAAGACCTGGTCGAGGCGTTCTACCATAACGCCTGATTTTGTAGGAATCACGCTCGCCGTCCATAATGGTAAGACCTTCCACAATGTTTTTGTCACAGAAAATATGGTGGGTCACAAAGTCGGTGAATTCTCGCCTACGAGACTTTTCAAGAAACACAGTACGGCACAGGATAAAGCAAAAGCGATGGCAGTGCAGGCCAAAACTTAAATTCATATTTTATGGAAGCGAAAGCGATTACGCGATATCTAAGAATTTCGCCGAGGAAGTTAAGGCTCGTTATTGATACGGTGCGTTCCAAACCGGTTTCGACCGCATTGTCCATTTTAGAACATTTAAATAAAAAAGGTGCGCGAATGGTCACGAAAACTTTGAAGAGTGCGCAGGCGAATGCGAAGGTAAAAAAAATGGATGAGGCGCGGCTTTACGTTCAGCAGATTAAGGCCGACGGCGGGCCTGTCATGAAGCGTTATATGTCTCGTTCGATGGGTCGCGCCGACGTCATTTTGAAACGCATGGCTCACTTGACCATTGTGTTGGGCGAGCGTGAGAGGCCAGTCTCGGCTGTGAAGGCCGAACCCGAGGCAGGTAAGGAAAAAGGTTCGAAGATCTTTGGGCGAAAAAAGACAAAACAGGCTGCAGGCGTAGGCGCATAAAAGGGGAACAATTGTGGGTCAGAAATCGCATCCGTACGGATTGAGGCTGGGTTACATCAAAGATTGGAAGGCAAGGTGGTTTGCCCGTAAGGATTATAGTCGCTTGCTCCATGAGGATCTCAAAATTCGAAAGTATCTTAAGACGAAATTGAGAATGGCCGGCGTTGCCGACATCGTCATTGAACGGTCGACTGGCAAGTTAAGGATTTGGATCTACACGGCGCGCCCGGGACTTATTATAGGCCGTGGCGGACAAGAAATTAATCGGGTGCGTGATGAGTTATCCGATTTGACCAAGAGCGAAGTTTATCTCGATATTAAGGAAGTCGAGGTACCTCAGACCAATGCGCAGCTTGCGGCAGAAAATGTGGCGCTTCAACTTGAAAAGCGCGTCGCATTTCGGAAAGCGATGAAAAAAGCGTTATCAGCTGCTATGTCAAAAGGAGCAGGCGGAATCAAGATTATGTGTAAGGGACGACTTGGGGGCACCGAAATTGCACGTGCCGAAGGATACAAAGAAGGCAAAGTTCCGTTGAATACATTCAGAGCTGATGTCACCTACGGCTTTGCGGAAGCATTTACTACTTACGGAACGATTGGAGTAAAAGTTTGGATTTATCATGGAGATGTCTTAGTCAAGAAAGAGGAAGCCGAGCGTGCTAAGGAAGTAGCTCAGATGAGACCTCCTCAGGCGGACCAGGGCGAGAAACAGGCCAGAGAAGTCGCGGTTGTTTCTCCAGGAGATCGTCCTGAGATAAGGGAAGCTGAATCTGCCAAAGACAAAAGTTCGGGAGAAGAAGTTTAATTGCAAGGAATGAAACCATGTCGCTCATGCCGAAGCGGGTTAAGTTTAGAAAGCAGCACCGTGGGAAAAGAAGAGGGATTGCTTCGGGTGGGGCTCAAGTTCAATTTGGCAGTTACGGCCTCAAGGCGATTGGGCACGGTTGGCTTACGGCGATCCAGCTTGAAGCAGCGCGCGTGGCGTTGACGCGGCATGTGAAACGAGGCGGAAAGGTGTGGCTGCGCGTTTTTCCAGATAAGTCATATACAAAAAAACCCGCGGAGACGCGAATGGGGAAAGGCAAGGGTGCTCCGGAATATTATGTAGCGGTGGTTAAACCCGGCCGTGTTCTTTTCGAAATGGGCGGTGTACCTGAATCCTTGGCGCGTTCCGCCCTTCGGCTGTGTGCTCATAAGCTTCCGTTTCGTACCAAGTTCGTCAAACGGGTGGGAGTTTGAAATGCCGACGTTAAAAGCTAAGGATTTACGGTCACTATCTACCGATGAGTTAGAAGATAAAGCGCAGGCGCTTCGCAAGGAGCTTTTTCAGCTTCGTTTTGATGCCAAGCTCGCCAAAGTTGAGAATGTGATGAAGCTCAGACAGACGCGGCGAGATTTAGCAAAAATACTCACCGTGAAAAGAGAAATGGAACCACCTCCGGCCCTACAGGCCGCCCCTGGCTCTATGAGCCAAAGGGCTCGGACGGATAGGCCGGGGGGGAGAAAAAATGCCTGATCGTCGCGAGAAGGAACGGGTAGGAACGGTATTGAGTGCCAAAATGGAGAAGACGGCGGTGGTCGAAGTCGTTAGGCTTTTTGCGCACCCCATGTATCGAAAGGTAATTCGAAAGCGGAAGAAATATGTGGTGCATGATGAAAAAAAAGCCCTCAAAGTAGGGGATAAAGTTCGGATCAAAGAGACCAGGCCCATTTCGAGAACGAAACGGTGGAAAGTGGTAGAGATTTTGGCTTCGTCCCAATGATTTTGAGGTTTTCAGCTATGATTCAAATGCGTTCTATTTTAGAAATTGCTGATAACACCGGCGCCAAGCGCGTTGCCATGATTGGTGTGTTGAAGCGTCGTAGCAAACGGACGGCAGAAGTGGGTGATATCATTACTGCTTCCGTCAAGGAAGCAATTCCTGACGGAGTTGTGAAAGAAGGAGAGGTAGTCAAAGCTGTCGTCGTGAGGTCTCGGAATCCCATCAGGCGGCCTGACGGCTCCTTGGTTCGATTTAATTCGAATGCAATTGTGATCATTGATAATCAGCAGAATCCTCGGGGAACGCGAATCTTTGGACCCGTAGCCCGCGAGTTAAGAGATCTCAATTTTGCAAAAATTGTGTCTCTTGCGCCGGAGGTGGTTTAGATGCGGCTTAAGAAGGGTGATTTGGTTGCGGTTCTGACGGGAAAAGAACGCGGAAAAAAAGGAAAAATTCTTAAGGTTTTTCCTGACGAGAATCGTGTGATTATTGAGAGCCTTAATTTTGTAAAAGTATATACGCGGCCAAGCCAGCAAAATCCAAAAGGCGGCATTGCGCAAGTCGAAGGAAGACTTCATTATTCCAATATCCAGTTGGTGTGTCCGCGCTGCTCCAAGTTGACGCGGGTTGGGCATCAATCGTTGGCGGATGGGTCGAAACAGCGCATTTGTAAGAAGTGCAACGAGATTATCTGACGGGTAAGGAGCATTCTTAATGGTTAAAGAAGCGGTTGAGAGTGTGAAAGCGAAGCCGCCGAAGCTTTTGGAAACGTATCGAACCGGCGTTGTTCCAATCATGATGAAAGAATTCCAATATACCAATCCCTTGGCCGTGCCGCGGATTGAAAAAATCGTGGTGAATATGGGAGTTAAAGAAGGAGCTCAGGACATCAAGATCTTGGAGCACCTCGCGCACGAACTGGCCCAGATTACAGGACAGAAACCGGTAATTACGAAGGCGAAGAAGTCAATTTCTGCGTTTAAATTAAGACAGGGAATGCCCATTGGGTTGATGGTCACGCTTCGCAGGGCGCGGATGTATGAGTTTATGGAGCGGCTCTTTAATGTGGCTATGCCCAGGATACGTGATTTTCGCGGGTTTCCCGCCACGAGTTTTGATTCAAGCGGAAATTATTCTCTTGGCATTCAGGAACAGATTATTTTTCCCGAGGTTGAATATGACAAGATGAAAAAACTTCAGGGTATGGATATCACCTTTGTAACGACGACCAGAAAGAAAGAAGAAGCGAAGCGCATTTTGGAATTGCTTGGTTTTCCATTTCGCAAATAAAGGTCTCATTTATGGCAAAGACATGTTTGGTAGTCAAACAGCAGCGGAAACCTAAATTTAAAGTACAGGCCTATCACCGTTGCCGTGCCTGCGGAAGGCGCCGCGGGTACATTCGTAAATTCGCGCTCTGCCGAATTTGTTTCCGCGAATTGGCGAATCAGGGCGTCATTCCCGGCGTCACCAAATCGAGTTGGTGACCCCGTTAGAGAAAAGGAAATAGATGGGAGCTCCTACAGACCCAATTGCAGATTTTTTGACGCAGGTTCGGAATGCAGCACGGGCAGGGAAAACGAGTGTGACCGTTCCTGGTTCCAAAGTGACGCTTAAAATCGCTGCCATATTAAAACAGGAAGGCTTTATCGAAAATTATAAATGGGTGGAGGAAAAAACAAAGCGTTTGATTCGCGTCCATTTGAAATATATGAAACCGAGACAGTCAACCATTCAGGCGCTCGAGCGCGTTTCGAAGCCTGGTTTGCGACAGTATGTGAATTGCCGGGAAATTCCGCGAGTATTAGGTGGATTAGGAGTGGCCATTCTTTCGACTTCGAAAGGCATTATGACCGATCGTGATGCACGGACTCAGAAACTTGGCGGCGAACTTTTGTGTAAAGTATGGTAATCGAGGTTCATTGATGTCGCGCGTCGGCAAAAAAACGATTTTAATTCCGCAGGGTGTGAAAGTTGAAATCAAAGATCGAAAACTCCATGTGGAAGGACCGAAGGGAAAGCTTGATTTGGACGTCCATCCGCGAATCAAGGTTGTGATAAAAGACGGACATATTTCAGTGGAACGACCCACCAATGTTCCCCAAGATCGGTCGCTACATGGGCTGACTCGTAGCTTGATCGCCAATATGATTACAGGCGTTGCCCAAGAGTTTTCAAAGACACTTGAGATCGAAGGTATTGGTTTTAAAGCACAGCTTCAGGGGAAGAGTTTGCAGCTTTCTTTGGGTTTTTCTCATCCTATTCACTTCACGATTCCAGAAGGAATCAAGGTAGAGACCCCTAAGCCGACCACCGTCGTTGTTAAGGGCGTTGATAAAGCGCTGGTAGGACAGGCGACCGCAAATATTCGCAAGTATTTTGAGCCTGAACCTTACAAAGGAAAAGGGATCCGTTACGCAGGAGAGCAAATTCGAAGGAAGGCTGGAAAAGCAGCCGCTTAACTTGATATGTTAACTCAAATAAGAGAAGAAAAGTTGAGAAATCGTCACCTCAGAATCCGCAAGAAAGTGTCAGGGACCCCTGAGCGGCCGAGGTTAAGCGTACATCGTTCACATTTGAATTTATTTGCCCAAGTGATTGATGATTTAGCCGAGCGTACCCTTTTTTCTTCTTCGACAAAGGCCAGCTCGTTCCGCGGAAAGGAAGAAAAGCAGTTGGGAAATATTGAAGGGGCAAAAAAATTCGGCGCTTATTTGGGTGTGGAACTTAAGAAAAAAAAGATCACACGAATTGTTTTCGATCGGGGCGGACATGCTTATCATGGCCGCCTACGAGCATTTGCAGAGGCTCTGCGAGAAAACGGGATTGAGTTTTAAAAAGGAGCAAGCGAACGTTGGTTGAATCAAATCAAATTGGAAAAAAGGCACCGACAGAAAAACACGTTGTAGAAATGGCTCCAGGGGATGCCGAGAGCAATCAGCTGGAGAAAGTGATTCAAATTAATCGGATCGCCAAAGTGGTAAAGGGCGGCCGTCGGTTTCATTTTAGCGCCTTGGTTGTCGTCGGTAATGGTGCCGGAAAAGTGGGTTTCGCCTTGGAAAAGGCCAATGAAGTTTCGGATGCCATTCGGAAATCGCTGGCGATTGCGCGTAAGAAACAAATCACAATTCTGCTTAAGAAAACCTCCATTCCGCATGAAATCGTGGGGCGATATGGAGCAGCAAAGGTACTTCTAAAACCTGCAGCGGCAGGAACGGGCGTCATTGCAGGAGGAGCGGTTCGAGCCGTATGTGAATGTTGTGGGATTAAAGATGTTTTGACTAAAAGTTTGGGAAGTGACAATGCAATTAATGTGCTGAAAGCAACCCTTTCGGGTCTCCAAAGTTTGACGGTTCGGGATCAGGTGGACTCGAGAGAGACGGTAAATAAAGATGAAAGCGAAACGACCTTATCAAAAAAAGCCTAAGCGGATCGGGCGCGGTCCAGGCTCAGGTCATGGAAAAACATCTACCAAAGGCCATAAGGGTCAGCGGGCAAGGTCTGGATTTCATATGAGACCTGCTTTTGAAGGGGGGCAGACCCCCATTCATCAAAGATTTCCAAAGCGGGGATTTAATCATCCAACCCATAAATCCTATGCCATTCTCAATTTGGACCAATTAGATCAACTCAAGGTACCAGAAATTTCACCTGATTGGCTGTTGCAAAATGGTGTCATCAAACGTTTGCAGGACGGTTTAAAGATCTTGGGCCGCGGGAAATTATCTCGAAAATTGACAGTTCAAGCTCATCGTTTTAGCGCTCCTGCAAAAGAGGCAATCGAAAAGGCTGGCGGTAAAGCCGTTTTGATCGGTACATCGTAAAAACTCGACTCTGATGCTGCAGGCACTGGGGAACATTTTTAAGGTTCCGGAACTTAAACGTAAAGTTCTCTATACGCTCTTTATCATAGTGGTTTACCGAATCGGTGCACACCTGCCAACGCCAGGCGTAGATGGGAATGCACTGAGCCAATTTTTCCAAAGGATTGCGTCAACAGCAGGCGGAAATTTGTTTGGGATCATGGCTCTTTTTTCTGGAGGTGCGCTTCAAAAAGCTACTGTCTTTGCGCTCGGGATCATGCCGTATATTTCATCGTCGATCATCTTGCAATTGCTTACGGTCGTGATCCCGCAGCTTGAGAAATTGGCGAAGGAAGGTGGCGAGGAGGGCAGGCGCAAACTCATTCAATTTACGCGTTATGGAACGCTGATTCTGGCCTTGATCCAGACGTTTTTTATCGCGCTTTGGCTTGAGAATCCAAATGCGTTTCAAGGAACGGTGATTGTGCCAAATCCGGGCTGGTCCTTTCGATTGATGACCATTTTGACCTTGACCACGGGAACCGTCTTCATCATGTGGCTTGGGGAACAAATTGATGAGTACGGAATTGGAAACGGGATGTCCGTTTTGATCACCGCTGGTATTATCGAGGCCCTTCCGACAGCGATTATACAGACGTCCCAGTTAGTTCGTTTTGGCCAGTTGGCTTATTGGAAGTTGGCGTTGATGCTCGTGCTGTTCGTTTTCACGGTCATTGGAGTGATCATGATCATACAGGGTCAGCGGAAAATTCCAGTTCAGTATGCGAAACAGATTCGAGGTCACCGCGTGTATGGGGGACAGAGTACGTATCTTCCACTTAAGATCAATCAAGCGGGAGTGATCCCAATTATCTTTGCCCAATCGGTCATTTTGTTCCCAGCGACGATCGCTGGATTTTTCCCATCACAGGGAGTCGTTCGGAACGTAGCAACATGGCTGACACCAGGGACGGTGCTTTATATGAGCCTCGAAGCGTTTTTGATTATCTTTTTCACGTTCTTTTATACGGCGATCACATTTAATCCGATCGAAGTTGCCAATAATTTGCAAAAGTACGGGGGTTTCATTCCCGGAATTCGGCCTGGAAAAAATACGGCGGAGCATTTGGATTACTTAATGACGAGAATCGCATTTACGGGCGCAGTTTTTTTGGCCTTGATCGCGATCTTTCCGAGCGTTATCAATTCGCCGAGAGTGCTTAATATTCCTTTCTTGGTGGCAAGTTTTTTTGGAGGGACGGGTCTTTTAATTATCGTCGGGGTCGTTTTGGATACGATGAAACAGATTGAATCTCAACTTTTGATGCGCCATTACGAAGGATTTATTAAAAAGGGAAAATTAAGAGCGCGGATACGTTAGGCCGATGACCTGGCAAATTGTTCTTTTGGGACCGCCTGGCGCTGGGAAAGGGACGCACGCAAAAATATTGAGCGATCGATATAGAATTCCTCATATTTCAACGGGCGATATTTTGCGGTCTCAAATTCAGCAGGAAACGTCGCTTGGCAAGCACGCGAAATCGTTCATTGACAACGGGAAGCTCGTACCGGATGAGCTGGTTGTGGAAATGATGAAAACGAGACTCCAAGATCCAGACGTTCGTCATGGGTTCATTCTAGATGGTTTTCCAAGAACCGTAGAGCAAGCGAGAGCGCTGGATGAGATCCTTTCGATAAAGAAAATGCCGCTCAGCCTCGTTCTCGAATTTGACACTTCAGAAGATGTGATTGTGGATCGGTTGTCGGGCCGCTGGAGTTGTTCCAACTGTGGTGCAAATTATCACGTCCGTAATATTCCGCCGGCGAAGGAGGGAATATGCGACAGATGTGGTCAGCCGTTAGTTCAAAGGAAAGACGATGAGCCTGAAACCGTGCGCGAACGTCTTAGGGTGTATCGAGATCAAACAGCGCCGCTCATTGAGTTTTATGAGAAACGTAAGTTGCTCCGCGTGGTGAGTGGCGATTTAGACGTAGGACCTCTTCAGGAGGAGTTGGCGCAGAGTATGAAGTGTTTATGATCCCATCACCTGCCTATCCGCCGAAGGCGGATCAGCAACTTAGTGAACGCAAATCGGCCCTTTGGGCCGAAGGCAGGTGATTAGGATGATCCCATTAAAGTCGAAGCGCGAAATTGAAATGATGCGAGCAGCGGCGCGTAAGCTCAAAACGGTTTTTCAGGAACTGAGGCGGTCCATTAAAATAGGCATGACAACGCTTGAGATGGATGAGAAGGCGGAGCGCTTAATTGAAGCGCAAAGGGCAAAGCCGGCTTTTAAAGGGTATCGTGGTTATCCTGCTTGCATCTGTACCTCTGTGAATGAGGAAGTCGTGCACGGGATTCCTTCAAAGAGAAGATTGAAAGAAGGAGATCTTTTAAGTCTTGATATCGGGCTGATTCACGGAGGATACGTAAGCGATGCCGCTCGAACCTGGGCGATTGGTCGCGCCAAAGATGAGGCCGTTGAATTGATGGAAGTAACAAAACGTGCTCTTTTTGTCGGAATGGCTCAGATGAAAACAGGAAATCGGTTGGGAGACCTTTCACACGCCATTCAGGATTATGTGGAGTCATGCGGCTTTTCGGTGGTACGTGATTTTGTGGGCCACGGAATTGGGCGCGACATGCATGAAGATCCGCAGGTACCGAATTTCGGAAAACCTGGTAGAGGACCTAAACTGGAAGTTGGAATGGTGCTCGCTCTTGAGCCTATGGTTACCGCTGGCAGTTGGGAAGTTGATATTTTGGAGGACGCTTGGACCGTGGTCACACGGGATCGCCAGTTGGCAGCTCATTATGAAGATACCATTGCGCTTACGGAAGCGGGGCCTGAAAATTTGACTGGGCCTCAGGCTTTTGATGAAGAGTTGTCCGATTCATTTTTGATTAAAACTTAGAGGAGCTCGATTGCCGAAAGAAGATGCCATTGAAGTGGAAGGGACCGTGGTCGAGCCGCTCCCGAACGCCATGTTTCGGGTCGAGCTTGATAACGGCCATAAGGTGCTTGCCCATATTTCAGGGAAGATGCGGATGCATTACATTCGAATTCTTTCGGGCGACCGCGTTAGGGTTGAGCTTTCGCCCTACGATTTAACCCGCGGAAGAATTACGTATCGGGTATAGAGAGGTATTAAGATGAAAGTGCGTAGTTCTGTGAGACGGATTTGTGAACATTGCAAGATCGTACGGCGTAAACGCATCATTTACGTTACGTGTACGAATCCAAAGCATAAGCAAAGGCAGGGGTAATCATGCCTCGAATTTTCGGAGTTGACATCCCGCGCGAGAAACGGACCGAGATTGCGCTCACCTATCTTTACGGAATAGGTCGGACGCGCTCTAATCAGGTTCTGAAAGAGGCGGGTGTTGATCCGGGTAAGCGAGCGAAGGATCTTACGGATAAAGAAGTAGCTCAGATTACCTCCGTCATTCAAAAGTCGAATCTGAAGGTGGAAGGCGATCTTCGCCGTGAGGTCCAGCAGAATATTAAACGCTATATTGACATTAGGTCTTATCGGGGATCGCGTCATTTGAAAGGGCTTCCCGTCCGCGGCCAGCGTACGCATACCAACGCTCGGACGCGGAAGGGTCCTCGGAAAACAGTAGGCGGTTTGTTGAAGAAACCGCCTGCACCGAAGTGACGCGTTAGCGTCATCCCCGAATGCAGCGGAGCACTTCGCTGCGCGCCCTTGCGCGAGCACTTTTCGGGATGAGCTTGACGCTCATCTCCGAAAGTGTTCGGGAAGAACTGGACGTTCTTCTCCGAAAGTGTCGGGGATCGGAGAATGGATTCCCGCCTAAAACATGCGGGGATGACGATGGAAAGGAAATATGACCAAGAAAAAATCAAAACAAATTTCCAAAGGGGTTGCTCATATCCTGGCTTCTTTCAATAACACGGTAATTACCATTACAGATGTTCAAGGAAATACCGTTTGCTGGGCGAGTTCAGGGAGTGCAGGTTTCAAGGGGTCCAAAAAATCGACCCCCTTCGCAGCTCAAGTTGCTTCAGAACAGGCGGCGCGCAAGGCGATGGAGAATGGGATGAAAGAGGTGGAAGTTTATGTGAATGGCCCTGGTTCCGGGCGGGAGTCCGCGATTCGGGCGCTTCAAACGGCTGGGCTTCAAATTAGCACGATTAAGGACGTAACACCTCTCCCGCACAATGGTTGCCGTCCACCGAAAAGGAGAAGGGTTTAATATGGGACGCAGAATCGGACCTGTTTGTCGGCTTTGTCGCCGCGAAGGGATCAAGTTATTTTTGAAGGGAATTCGGTGTACTGGGGACAAGTGTGCCATTGAAAAGCGAAACCAACCTCCAGGGATGCATCCCCGAAGCCGTGGGAAGCTTTCGGATTATGGACTTCAGCTTCGTGAGAAGCAAAAGGCTAAGAAGATCTACGGGACTTTGGAGAGGCAGTTTCGAACTTTTTTTGCACGAGCCGCTAAGAAACGTGGGGTAACAGGTGAGACGCTGATCCAACTTTTAGAACGGCGACTCGACAATTTAATCTATCGGGTTCTTTTTGTTCCCTCGCGCGCCGAAGCGCGCCAATTGGTGAGTCATGGTTTAATTACGGTAAATGGGCGTACGGTAAACATTCCTTCTTTTCAAGTGCGTGTCGGCGATGTGATTGAACCGTACCATGAGGAGTCGCTCAAAAAGAGAATTCAGAATAATTTGGAAATGCTTAGGGACCGGCCGCTCCCTGAGTGGCTTGAGCTGGATCGTGAAACCTTAGAGGCAAAAGTAGTAAGACTTCCTGGAAAGGCGGACGCGGGACTTCCAGTTGAAGAATCACAGATTGTGGAATTGTATTCTAAATAAATGAAGCCCAAACTTACGGAACGTAGTGAACGTAAGTTTGCAGGCTGAATTTACCCAGCACTAATTTTCGTACCCTTAGCTAGTAAAATTAGTGCTGGGTTCAATTCGTGAAGCGACTTATGTTCACTGCGTTCCATAAGTCGCGCACTCATTGAAGGAGGAAAAAAACACATGGGAATACGATGGAAAACATTTGAGATGCCGAAACGTTTGGAATTGGATCAGGCATCTTTGGCCCCAACTTATGGAAAATTTGTCGCCGAACCTTTTGAACGGGGGTATGGCACCACGATCGGGAACGCTCTGAGGCGGGTGTTAATCTCGTCCATTGAAGGAGCAGCGGTGACACACGTCAAGATTGATGGAGTTCTTCACGAATTTTCTTCGATGGATGGGGTGGTTGAGGATGTGCCGCAGATCGTTCTTAACCTTAAGAAACTGGTACTCAAGTACCATGGAAAACAGCCCAAGAAGGTGGTCATCGACATTAAGAAGAAGGCAGAGGTTACCGCGAAGGACATCCAAGCGGATGAAACCGTTGAGATCATTAATCCCGATTTGCACATCGCCACCCTGACCAAGGACGTCCACTTCTTAGTTGAGATGGAGATCGCTCGCGGCCGGGGATATGTTTCTGCAGAGCGGAATAAACAGGAAGGAACGCCCATTGGAACCATCGCGATTGATTCTATTTTTTCACCCGTGGTAAAAGTCAATTTTACCGTGGAGGACACACGGGTGGGCCAGATTACGGATTACGATCGGTTGATTTTAGAAGTGACGACGAATGGGGCGATGACACCTGAAGAGGCGCTCCTTTACGCCTCGAATATTCTTCAGCGGCATCTTGATATTTTCGTCAATTATGGCGAACTGCCCGAAGAAGAGGAAGAAGAGGAAGAAGAGGATACCGAGTTTATCGAGTTGGTCAATAAGCCGATTACGGAACTTGAACTTTCTGTGCGAAGTGCTAACTGTTTGGAAGCTGCCAATATTAAAACCATCGGCGATTTGGTTCAGAAAACAGAAGCGCAGATGCTTAAGTATAAAAATTTTGGAAAGAAATCTCTTTCTGAAATTCAGAACATTTTGATTGGAATGGGTCTTCATCTGGGCATGAATATTCAGGATCGGATGAAGAAAAAGAAAGAGGCAGTAAGTTAAATCTGACGATTTGGAGATTTTGGATGCGGCATGGTCGTAGGAACGGCAGATTAGGTTTGGTACAAGAGCATCGGCGTGCGCTTCTCAGAAATTTAGCTCGTCATTTGATTACCCGCCAGCAAATCGTGACAACGCATGCGCGTGCCAAGGAAGCAAGTCGTTTTGTGGACCAATTGGTGACGATCGCCAAAGAGAAAACGCTTCATGCGCGACGGCATTTGATTCAGAAACTCGGTTCAGGTTCTGAAGCGTTTGCGCGCCGTCTTATCGATTCTATCGCCCCTAAGTTTAGCGATCGAAACGGCGGTTATACGCGCGTTTTGCATTACAAAAATCGCCCGGGCGACGGCGCTTCGCTTTCGTTGCTTGCCTTTTCTATTCCGGTCGTCGAAGTTGAGGAAAAAAAGCCCAAAAAGAAAAAGGAACCCAAACCAGTTGTTAAGGAAGTCAAAGAGAAGAAACATAAAGAAGAAGCAGAGAAACCGAAGCATCCTGCCCGCATAGAAGAAGAGGCAAAAAAAGAAGAAGCCAAGAAGGAAACTCCAAAAAAAGGAGGATTCTTAAGTTCCCTCCGACGATTCCTCAAAGGGGAAGACGACAAAAAATGACGCGAAAGCGTCATCCCCGCTTCCGCCGCGCCAACCGCGCGCCGTACCGACCGTACGGCACCGCAAGACCAAGCGCCCAACCGGCGCTCGTTCAAGCGGCGGTGCCGTACGACCGAGCGCCCGACCGGCGCTTGACCAAACGGCGCGGGGATGACAGGAAGTTGCCTCTCGCAATGACGACATCTTCAAGTTCTACAATTATTCCAAATGCCATGCGACTTGCCAAACGGATTCAAAACGTAACTCCTTCGCTGACACTCGCCATTGAGGCTAAGGCGAAGCGCCTGAAACAGGAAGGCGTGGACATCATTTCCTTTTCTGCAGGCGAACCTGATTTCGATACTCCCGAAGTGATTAAACGCTCGGCCATTGATTCTCTCAACAAAGGGTTTACGAAATATACGCCTGCATCAGGAATAATAGAGTTACGGAAGGCTATCTCCGAGAAACTCGCGCGTGAAAACGCTCTTTCCTATACAGCCGATCAAATTGTCGTTTCCTGCGGTGCCAAACACGCGATTTACAATGTATTGCAAGTTCTTGTGGAAGAAGGAGATGAGGTAATTATCGTCTCGCCTTACTGGTTGAGTTTTCCAGAAATGGTAGCACTAGCGGGAGGGAAATCGGTCATTTTGAAAACAGAATTTAAGGATGGCTATCTTCCTCGAGCTTCCGCAATTGAGAAGCTCGTTACCAAAAGGACCAAAGCTCTTATTCTTAATTCGCCGTCGAATCCAACAGGCTCAGTCATGTCAAAAGAGCTACTGAGTGCGATCGCACAAGTGGCAAAGACGAAATCCTTTTTCATTTTAAGCGACGAGATATATGAAAAACTGTTGTACGATGGCAAAGTTCATTATTCCATCGGCGCGCTTGATCCCGAAATTTTGGAGCGAACGATAACCATCGGCGGTGCCAGCAAGAGTTACGCGATGACGGGCTGGCGTCTTGGATTTTTGGCAGCACCGAAAGCTGTGGCAGAGGCATGCGCTTCACTTCAAAGTCACTCGACTTCCAATCCCACTTCTTTTGCGCAAGCGGGATATCTGGAAGCTCTGAGGAGTGGAGAATCAGAGGTGAAGCGAATGCGCCAAATTTTTGAGAAAAGACGTGATCTTATTTTCCGCATCGTTAGCGGCATTCCAAAATTAAAACCGTTTAAGCCGAGCGGAGCTTTTTATCTCTTTATCGATATTTCAGAGATAAAGCTTGCCTCGCTCCAATTTTCCGAGCGACTCCTTGAAGAAGCGAAGGTGGCGGTGGTGCCAGGCATTGCCTTTGGCGATGATCATGCGATACGGATCAGTTTTGCCACCTCCGAGCAGCTCATCGAGGACGGAATGACTCGGATTCGTGAATGGTTGAAAAAGATTTAGCTTGGCTCGACGTCAACATCTTCCGTCTTCGTGTTGGCGAAAGCATGAGCCAGGACGGGCTCCTCGAAAAATTGAGGGCCCTTAACTACCACGAAGTAAAAATGGTGGAAGAACCCGCTGAATTTGCCGTTCGCGGCGGCCTCATCGATATTTACCCACTTTCTTATCGGGCACCCATCCGAGTTCATTTTCATTTAGATCAGGTCGCATCCATTCGCGATTATTCCCTTCACGAAGGTAAGAGCCTTACGACGTTTGAGGAGCTTTTTATTCTTCCTGTCTCGGAGGCGTTTCTTAAGAGAAGAGCCCGTCTCAAAGCCCATTTAGAAGAATTTGAGCCCGTTACGCAATTAGAGGACATTCGGGTAGGGGATTACGTGGTGCACCTCGAATATGGAATTGGAAAGTTTCTGGGGACGAAGACCTTAAGAATTTCCGGCGGCTCGAAACGCCATCTCGCTATTGAATATGCAGACCAGGAGATTCTTTATCTGCCTTTTGATCAGCACCAATTACTGGAACGGTATCTTGGTCTTGAAGGCAAGAGGCCCCGGCTCACACGGCTTCAGAGTAAAGAGTGGGCGCGGATTAAAGAACGAACACGCATTGCAGTCAAAGGGGTTGCTCGGGAGATGGTCCGCCTTCAAGCGAGGAGAAATGTTTTACCCGGTTTTCAATTTCCTCCCGACACTGATTTGCAGCTCGAGTTTGAGCGGTCGTTTCCCTATGAGGAGACGGCCGATCAGAGACGTGCGACTGAGGAAGTCAAGCGGGATATGGAACGATTGAAGCCCATGGACCGCCTTCTTTGCGGGGACGTTGGATATGGAAAAACCGAGGTAGCCGTCCGCGCTGCATTCAAAGCGGTACTTGTGGGGAAGCAGGTAGCATTTCTCGTGCCAACAACTCTTTTGGCCGAGCAACATTACCTCACTTTGAAACGACGGATGAAAGATGCGCCTATTCGAGTGGATTTACTTTCTCGTTATCGCGATCGAAAGGATCAAGGGAAAGTCGTCGAACAAATTAAAGAGGGAAAGGTGGACGTGATCGTAGGAACGCATCGGCTGCTTTCGCGAGACGTTGGCTTCAAAGACCTAGGACTTGCGGTAATTGATGAAGAGCAGCGATTTGGCGTGCGGCATAAGGAAAAGCTTAAGTTTTTGCGGGAATCCGTAGATGTTCTCACGCTCACAGCCACTCCTATTCCACGCACGCTCTACCTTTCGCTCTTAGGCGTTCGCGATATGTCTGTCATTGAAACGCCGCCGAAACAGAGATTACCGATTATTACTGAAATTCTTGAATTTGATGATCATCGTATTCAAGAAGCGATTGAGCGCGAACTCGCGCGGAAGGGACAGGTTTATTTCGTGCATAACCGCGTTGAATCTATCGAGAAGATTCACACCTATTTGAAAAAGTTGATGCCGCAGGTTTCTTTTGGCGTGGCGCATGGCCAGATGCCCGTGGCCGGTCTTGAGAAGGTGATGAACCAATTCATCGATGGAAAGGTGGATTGTCTCATTTCTACGAACATTATCGAATCTGGAATCGACATCCCCAATGTCAATACGATCATTGTGAATCGCGCGGATACGTTTGGCCTCGCGGATTTATATCAATTGCGCGGCCGTGTCGGCCGCTTCCATACGGCGCGTCAGGCATATGCCTATTTTCTGGTACCGCGAGACTGGGTAATGACTCAGGATGCGGAAAAACGCCTTGCCGCGATTGAGCGATTTAGCGAATTGGGGGCAGGACTTAAGGTGGCGCTCGAGGACCTTGAAATTCGTGGAGCCGGTAATGTGGTAGGGCATGAACAAAGTGGTTTCATCTGTCAAGTGGGTTTTGATCTTTATTGTCGCATGCTTCGAGAGGCAGTCAATGAGGAGAAAAAAGAGATTCAGGAGGCGGGATTGAAAAGATAAATGAACTGTGGTATCGTACTTCCTCTTATGAAAACAGTTACTTTTCTGATTTTGCTTTTGGTTCTATCCCCAGGAGTGGGATTCAGCCAAAATCGGCAACTTGCCGATCGTGTTGCCGCCGTGGTGAACAATGAGGTGATCACGCAAAGTGAGTTTGATTCTATTTTTCGCCCCATCTACGATCAAATTAGAAAAACCTATCAAGGGCGCGACCTTCAAGCCGAATTGGAGTCGGTGCGGCTGAAACTGCTCAACCAACTGATTGAGGATCGTCTTGTCTATCAAGAAGCTCGGAAACTGGGAATTACCGTAAGCGATACAGAGATTCAAGATGAACTTGACGATTTCAAATCTCAATTTCCAGACGAAACTCGCTTTGAAGAAGAGCTGGAAAAATCAGGGATGAGCATGCTGGAGATCGAAAAAAAAATAAGAGAACGGCTTTCCATTGTCAAACTCCATCAATCGTTCATACGTGGCAAGGTAATGGTTTCACCCGCCGAAGTGGAAGGATACTACCAGGAACATCAGGAGAAATTCAAACAGAAGGACGGGATAAAAACGTGGTGTATTACACTGCGAAAGGGAGAAGAAGCGGTTAAAAAAGGGATGATGGACGAAGCAGTGAAAAGAAAAGCGGGTACATTGATTGCGGAGTTGAAACGAGGAGCGGATTTCGAAGAGCTTGCTCGGAAACATTCACAAGATGGAAACGCTTCGCAAGGGGGTTTTCTTGGATTTGTTGAAAAAGGTTCTATGGCTGGCAGCATTGATTCAGTCCTTTTCTCCCTTCCAGAGGGAGGTTTCTCCGACATCCTGGAAACGGAAGAAGCCTATCATATTTTTAGAGTAGGCGAAAAGCGTATTGCTTCAAAGAAAACATTTGAAGAAGCAAAAAATGAAATTATGGACAAGCTCTTTCGCAAAAAAGCACATGAGCGGTTTACCAGCTGGATGGAAGAATTGAAAAGGAAATCCTATATTTCCATCCGATGAATAGAGTACAGAGTACCGAAAACAGAGTACAGAGTACAGAAAAAACAGGCTCATTTCTGTTCTCTGTACTCTGTTCTCTGTACTCTCTATGAAACCGATTGTTGCTATTACCATGGGCGATCCAGGCGGTATTGGGCCTGAGATTATATTGAAGTCGCTTCGGGAATTGTCCCTGGACCGGGCGATTTATATGGTAGTCGGCAGCGAAGAAGTTTTCCAATACGCAAGTGAGCGAATCGGCGTTTCCTTTCGCCCTCATTTAATTCCCACCCTTGAACGTTCATTTCTAGAGGAAAATCAAATTAATTTCTTGGATGTAACCGCTGAAGCCGAAGCACTTTACGAAAAAGTGTTTCATGAGGCCCATCCAAAAGACGAGGTTTTTTCGCAGGGGCAAGTTTCCCGCTGGAATGCGGCGCTTGCGTATTCCGCTTTGAAAGTTGCCGCTTACCAAGGAGCTTGTGATTTGATTCAAGCTGTTGTGACGGCGCCCATCCATAAGCGCGCAGTTCAGCTGTTGGATCCAAAGTTTTCAGGCCATACCGAATATCTAGCCAAAGTCGCTCGCGTAAAGGAATTCGCCATGATGTTTGTAAGCGATCGGCTTCGCGTGACCTTGGTTACGATTCACCTTCCGCTTAAGAAAGTTCCTCGCGCACTAACGACGGAAGAAATTGTAGCAAAGATTTCGTTGACAGATGAATTTTTAAAGAAGCGTTTGGGCATCAAGACACCGAAAATCGGAGTGAGCGCCTTAAATCCGCATGGCAGTGAATTTGGAACGGAAGAAGATGAGATTATTCTTCCGGCGGTGAAACAAAGTCAGAAAGCAGGCTTAAATGTCGACGGTCCGCTCCCCGGCGATCAAGTTTTCCATGAGGCTTACGAAGGAAGGCTCGATGCGGTTGTGGCGATGTATCATGATCAAGGTCTTGCACCTTTTAAGATGATTGCCATTCGTGAAGGAGTGAATGTAACACTCGGGCTTCCTTACCTTAGAACCTCACCCGATCATGGTACCGCTTTTGATATTGCCTACCAGAACAAGGCTTTTCCAACCGCATTCACAAATTCCATTCGACTTGTTGAGAAAACGCTGAGTTCCTAATTTTTTATCCTTTCATTGCGATCCGTTTCAAGATTCGAAGGATTCCCTCCTGGAAAACAACCGGTTGGGGAAGAAGACTCAATACAATAAATGCTTCTTCTTGCCCACCAAACAGATTGGCCGAGAAATCAAAAAAGTAACCTGGATGTACATAGACATGATCTTCTTCTAAGAATTCCAACGTCCAATTCTCATCGCATTGTGTACGCGGTAGACGAAGGATCGCATACCATCCTCCCTCGATGTCAAGCAAAGATACAGGATGAAAAGCTTGAGTTTGATTTGCGAGAAACGTCCGGTTGTCTCGAATCCGATTTCTGATTTCATTTTGGATTTTTGTTTTGAACGATAACCAATAAGAAAGGGAATTTTGAATGGGTGTGCTGACAGAAAGATAGGTGTCAAGAATCATCTCAAACCTTTCGAGAAGGGGGTTAAGCGATTGTTCTGGCCCGTTCGCAACGACCCAAGCCAATTTCATTTGCGGAAGCCCCAAAACTTTTGAAATTCCGCTCAGTGTAAAGGTCAACACCTCTTTTATTTCCGAAACACTTGAGACAAGGTCCTTTTCCTGCACCCCGTTACTCCGACCCTCAGAGGGGAAAGTGAAGGGCATGGCGTAATCTGAAAAAACTTCATCTGAAATCAATGCGAGCGATCTCGCTTTTGCGATCTGTAACATTTCATTAAGTTCATTCTTCTTAACGAAAGACCCCGTTGGATTGTTGGGATGGACCAAGATGATCGCTTTGGTTTCAGGACGGAGGGCGTCTAAAAGGCACTCGACATTTATACGCCATTTCTGTTCATGATATATGAGAGGATAGGGATCCAATTCAATGTCATTTAAATCGGCGAGGAAATCGAACAAAGGGTAGCTTGGGCGCGGCACAAGGATTCGATCGCCGGGATTGGTAATCAGTCGAAAAAGGAACGAATAGCCTTCACTGGTAGATGAAGTTAAAAAGATGTGCTCCGGATCGACCGAAACGCCTTTTTCTCGGTAGTATATTTGGATGGCTTGGCGTGCCTCAAGCGTTCCTCTCGGTGCGGGGTGATGTGAAAGATTTGCTGGATAAGTCAGCGAGTTTAGAAGCTTCGGATGTAAATATTCGAAACCGCATTGGGTGGGATTGGACTCAGAAAGATCTAGAATTTCTGCTCCTGATTCTTTTAAAGTTTTTAAGCGTAGACTCAGCTTGTTTTGGGTCAACTTCCAATTGGTTCTGGTTGCTAAGGTCATGGTCCAATGGAAAAGTTTCTATAGTTGACAGTTCGTATGCAAGAGACTAGAATTCCGCGACACGTAAACAAGTTATTATGACACAAAGTCAAGATCAAGATCAAAAAATTAAAGAGCGATCGATTTTATCATTCAAAAAGTACGAGCTTAAGAATGATCAACTGGAGCTCAACTTTATCCCCAAGTATGGATGCTCTTGGAGTACGCTTCGCGTCTGTTTAGAGGGGAAATGGGTGGATCTTCTAAAGCCTCTTTTTGGCGATCGGGTTCCTTTTCATTATGGCTCCTTCATTATGGCGCCATGGTCCAATCGGATTGGACAAGGGACATTTGGATTTGAAGGCAAACGTTATGCGCTTCGGAAAAACTTTCCCGACGGGACGGCGATACATGGAGATGTTCGCACGCGTCCTTGGGAGGTTAAAAGGGCGGCCGATAAAGAATTCGAAGCTACCCTTGACTCTAGAGAGGTTCCTGATTTTAACTATCCTTTTAAACTGAAGTTTAAACATACTTTGGAGCTTACGGGGAACCGTTTGACAATGGCGCTTTTCATCGAGAACGTGGATGAGAGGCGCGCACCCGTTGGATTTGGTTTTCACCCCTTTTTTAGAAGGCGTCTTACCGATCGTGATCAAGATGTAGCCCTTGTGCTTCCGGCGGAGAAAGTTTATCCCGATGAGAAGTACATTCCGAGGGGAACTGCGATTCAAGTTGCAGGAAAGACGGATCTCAGGTCCGAGCGGTTTCTAGGCGATGCGGATTTAGATCATTGTTTTACGGATTTGAGGACACATCTCATTCGTTTAATTTATTCAGGTTCCAAGAGGGAAGTTCATGTTCGAGTCGATCCTGTATTAAGTCATACTGTGATTTATGCGCCAAGTGGTACGGATGGGCGAGCCGCAGATTTCGTCGCCGTAGAACCAGTGACTCATGTGACCAACGGTTTTAATTTTCGTGAATTGGGTTGGAACCATACCGGCGTTAAAGTTTTAGAACCTGGCGAACAATGGGGAGGAGGATGCGACATTTCGATCAAGAACCTGAATCAAAAGTAGGCGTTTCTGGAATGGAAGCCGAGCCTTCTCCAAAAAGGAAGAAACGCTTCAACATTTATTTTTTGTTTTTTTGGATTTTCATCGGATTAACCCTAATCCCTTTAATCTATTTCCGAATGGAAAGGCAACCAATCCCACCGATTCCTTTCACGGCGCTTATCTCAGATCAAGTTTCCATGCTTCCCTTGCTCGATTTGAAATTCGAAAAACAATCTCTCTTTAAAGATTGGCAGGAGCATGTTTTTCATGAGAAAACGTTATATCAAATTGAAACTAGTAATGGTGAAGACGCGTTGCATGCTTTAAGTCAAGGAACGTCATCCCTTCTGTTCAAAGAAGTCCATATTAAATTATCGGATCGGCCTTTTTTAACGTGGGAATGGAACGCAATTCGATTTCCGAAAAACAAGCAAAATAAAATTTTGGCCGCTAAATCGGATAATGATTACGCGGCGCGAGTCTATGTTGCTTTTAAAGGAGGAGGCTCTTTTTTAAAAGAGCAAGCCTCCTTTTTGAAAGGGCGAATTCCTCTCATGAAGGAGCGTGCTCCTTTTTTGGCAGATGTGATTCAGTATGTGTGGGATGACCACTTTCCTGAAGGTACGTACCAGTCCAGTCCGTATTCGAGAAAGACTAAGATCTTTGTGGTTCGGAGTGGAAAGATAAATGGTTCTCAAGGTTGGGTCCGTGAGAAGCGCGATCTTGTCAAGGATTATGAAGTGCTTTTCAGGAAAGCTCCGCGAGGAGATGTCATTGCGGTTGGCATCATGTCCGATTCAGATAATACGGGGACGGAGGCCGAGGCGTTTTATAAGAATTTGACAATTGAAAAGCCCCGGATTTAGATTTTTTATTTGAGCTTGACTTTGCAAGAGGTGTCGGTTATAGTTTCGACGGTAATTGCTGTGAAGCTTTTAGGTCAGAAAATATCAAACAAGTGAATGAAAGGCCGCGAGCGTAACACGAGCTTCGCGGTTTTTTTTTCGCCAAAGCCCGTGGCGAATCCGCCACGCAGTGTGGCGGAATTTTTGGTAGCCTGGTGCTTCACCCCGTTAGAGGTAAGAGGTACTTTAACGGTGTCATCTCTAAGAGATGTGGACCTCCAGCCCCGCTAGAAATGAGATCGTGTAAAAAAATTTTAATGGGGCTAACAGAGTTCACGCAGTAAAAGTGCCGAAGTACGGCAAGAAAGGAAATCAGTTATGCCAAATGGTACTGTGAAGTGGTTCAATAACCAAAAGGGATATGGATTCATCACGCCTGAGGGCAGCGGAAACGATGTGTTTGTACACTTTTCTGCGCTTCAAGGTGATGGGTACAAGTCTTTAAAAGAAGGTGACTCGGTCACTTTCGATGTGGTTCGTGGACCAAAAGGTGAACAGGCTGCTAACGTTCAAAGGCGTTAAGCAATTGTTCTAAAGTTAGGAGAAGTGAAGAACCCCCTGCTTGTTAGGCAGGGGGTTTTCTTTTTAGATTATCCCGCAGTTCCCCATTGGCGGCGGAGCAGTTTCTCGAACTGGGCGAAGATCAATCGGTCGAAAACGAGACCGACGGCAGCGATGATCAACATGACGGCTACCACCTGAGACATGTCGTTGAG
>JACQQP010000129.1 GCA_016206945.1 Candidatus Omnitrophota bacterium
CTTCAAATTGATTCACCACTTTCGTTGGTTAGTAGGGAGAAAGTGGACGAATCGTCTTTGCGAGGAGTCCGCCAATATTTCGTGGCGGACGACGAAGCAATCTCTGAGATTGCTTCGCCCGCCACAGAACTTTGGCGGGCTCGCAATGACGGAGGAGATGAAAATCTCGATACCAACTTGAATTCGGAAGGCGCCCCTCGCATTATCTGTGTACTCGGCCCCGGCTGTGGTTCTTGGCCCGAACATCCTGAGCGGGTTCCAATTTCAGATCTTCCTTTCATAAAACCTAACCCTTTGGATCCAAAAGTCCAAGTGACCAAGCCCCTTCCACCTGCGGATTTATCGAATTCAAACCAAATTCAATATGGGGAACCGGTTTTGGTTGAATCAGGAACCGCCGATCTCGGCGAACCCATTCAGTATGTGGAAGACAAGAGTGATAGCTCCTATCCGGGCTTAGGGGGTTTCTACCTTCAAGCAACCGTTACGTCTACCGAAGAAACCAGTAACCAAGGAAGCACGGACACAAATGTATCAGAGACTGAAGCCCACAAAGCGATTGAGGATCATATTCAAAAAGTTTTTGGAGTTGGAGATCGAAGCGTGCCACAAATTGAAACACGTTTGATTGAGCGTGATGACAGGTCCTATTATGTAGATCTTACAATCGGGAGAGAACAGCCGTCCCATTATGTGGGCGTTGTCGCTCAAGGAACAGGAGATAAGCCAAGCATTTACCTGCGTAAGACGGATTTAGAAGTTGAAGCAGTCATCGCCATTTTGAAAGAGCTTCAGGTTCCGATCGAGCAGCTTCACGAAATTACTTTTTCTCTACGCGAAAGTCAGACCTCATGCGAGATCCCAGGTTGTGTGCTCTGGTCTGGAGATTTCAAGATTGTGACCAAAGAAGATCAGACGTACCGTTATTTTGAAGGGCAGATTGCGAAATACGATTCCTTGAAGAATCAAGAACCTTACGAAGTTGCCTGGACCGAAGTTGACACGCCGAAGGTCCGATACATGAAGACTTCACTTCAGAATGATCTTGTCAGTACGTTTGGTCTCAATCCTGTAGCCGTAGAACAATATCTGAAAGACGGTCTCATTCGAATTGAACTAGATGCTGTTCGTAATACTGCTAAAGTTTTTCTGGACCCACGTATCAATAGACCGCTTCTTTTTTTGAATGGACAGCCTTATCTGGCCCATCTCTTAGATGCACCCCAGCTGCCTTTAGAAATTGAGTACCAATTCAAATATTCATCGGGAAATACCATGATGCGTTGCGTGGGGGATCCGGTTTCTGGCGAGCGTGAATGCCCTTCTGTTTTTCCAGGGATTGCCTCGTCCTCATTTCATCTGAATGATGGTCGCTTCGTTCATCTCGACTATTTGAGATATCGGCATCCTCTCATTCCTGATCAGCCGGTCATGCCGGATTCGGGTGTCCAAACTTTTTTTATGCCCGATTTCTTTGAGGTGCCTTCCGGCCATCCCACTATAGTCACGGTTTTTCGCAAAGCAAGCGCATGTAGTAGTGAAAATCCGGACTGTGGCATTAGGTTCCGTCGGATGCTCAAACGAATTCGTTATGAATATAGTACGAATGAAGCAAGAGAGGGTCTGGTGAAGGCGCTTGTCGAATATTTCGACAAATCACAGGGCAACGTTGCTTTCAGGAAGGTTGAAATATTATCCAAGCGTACGGAAGACGAGCGGTATCGGATTCGTCTCGTAACCGATTTAGATGCTCAGGGAAATATCATTAGGACAAGTGAATTTCGTTATCATAATTTTGCTCCTATTTACGCGTTGTCTCCTTGTCATATCACAGGCAACTGTCCCCCTCAGCCCAAAGCGTTCCTACTGGCAAACATCGAACGCAAGGATCATGTTGGAAATGTTTTAGGAATCATCTTGGGTTTCTTCCATAAAGCAGACGGTACTCACGCGAGGATCGAGCTGGCAAACGGAGTAAAACACGAAGTTATCTTTCAAAGCTGGGACGACTTGTTGAATCAGGCAACGGAGTTAGAAGTGGCTTCGCACTTGATCATCAATCCTCCTCATCCGGATCCTTACTGGCCTCCTCCGCTTCCTGATGATGTTCCCGTGCCGTTTGAGCCAAAATTGCCTGAGCCCCAAATACCAGTAGTAAAGCCAAACTTTCCAGCACAGGAAAGTCGGGACAAAGAATCTGTGAAGGCAGAACTTCCCCCTCGGGATACGTTCAGAAATGTGACGTTACTTGGAGGACCCGTCGAACAAAAGAAAAAGAACACTTTTTCTGGAAATGCCGCCATGGCTTTTAGTGTGGTTGCTAAAGCAAAGGAGGATGAACAACCAAATCCACCTCCACAGCCAAACCCAACGGATCAAGCCCGCCTTGCAGCGGAAGCGCTTTTGTGGAGGCTTTCAGGCGAAAACCATCATGGGTTACAGCCCGCGAGTCCTGTTTCACCTCAGGTTGGATTCCATTCGCAATCCAAGCGAAGAGATGAGATTCATCCGCAAAAGGATCAAAAAGTCGAGTCCTACGCCTCAGTAAAAGAGAGGCATAGGAAAGCCAACCGCTCCCAGATTCTCATTCGCCTGAAAGATGAAAGAAAAGCTGTATCGCAACTCAAACTTTTGGAAGGAGGCAGCCATTCAAGGGATTGATGGATTCATCCACGTTTCGGAAAAAATCAAATCACGTGTTCCTCCCTTTGCTTGAGGTTCGGAGGAAACAAAAATGAACCCATTTGCTTTAAGAGCTCCCTTTTGGCCGCTAAGAAAGGAGGATGACAGGCGCTCGAGCCGCGTTTCTCATGTCGCGGCGCTCAGATACCGCCTTCTCGATCGGGAAGGATACGCCTGGCATGAAGCAGGAAGCGTCAATCTTTCACAAGGAGGCGTTCAAATGTTAAGCGCTTCAAGGCTTCAGATCGGTGAGACACTGGACCTTGACATTCCCATCGCAGGCGAAGACCAACCTTTCAAAGTGAAAGGAAAAGTCTCGTGGATGAGACAATCAGACGGTCTTATTCGATACGGTGTTTCCTTCCTTTCGAAAGGATCCCGGGATCATACGCGTTATTTGGCCGATCAGCTCTGTCAGTTGGCCGGAGAAGATTGGAAGCAGGATGAGGCGCGTCCTGCCCAAACCTTCGAGGAATTAAAAGAAGCTTATCATCTGGTTTATCAGGAATTCTTAAAGAGAGGATACTCCAAAGAAAAGCAGTCTAAGATGTATTACCACCTTTATTCGCTTCTTCCCGAGACGCGCACCTTTCTTCTTCATGAGAAAGGAACCCTTCTTGGAACCGTCACCTTAGTGCCACAGTCCGCCCTAGGTCTTCCGATGGAGCGGGTCTTCCCGGATGAAGTGAAGAAGCTTAAAGAAGAAGGAAGAAAACTGGCTGAGGTAACCCTTCTTTCAGTCGATCAATCGGCTTTTGGAAAGAACCGCTTTCTCCTCACGAACCTCAAGAAACTGGCGAGCGCCTTCCGGCTCTTTAAAATCCTCTTTGATTCGGCCCGGTATCACGGCATCACCGATTTAATCATTGGAATGCATCCCAAACATGAAAGACTCTACCGGTATTTGGCCTTTGAAACGATTGGACCGATCCGCTCTTATCCAGGCGCCGAAGGAAAACCAGCTCTTCTCATGAGGCTTGACATTAAAAGGGCGATCGAAAGATCTCATTTATTTCCCGGCCCGGCTCATTATTTTCTTAAATCTCCAACGCCCAGTCACGTTCTTAAGCAACATTACCTCTGGGAGCCGGAGGCGTTAAGGGAATTGCTACTTGAGAAGGAATCCATGTGGAAGAATCTCTCTGAGAATCAAAGGACTTATTTCTTAAGCCTATGCCCTCAACTTGGCGAAGCCCTTCAAAAGAAGGGAAGATCGATCCTGGAGGATGATCTTGGACGAAGGATTTTGTTTCGGGCGAAACTTTCATCCTTGCCCTTCGCCCAAGTTACAACTGAGCTTTTGCAAAATGGCCGGCGCCCTTAGGGGACAGGTTGGAAATTCTCAACCTGTCCCCTAAGGAGAACGCATGACGGATGTCCATTTTGCAAAGATTCAGTTACAAAAAGATTGCAAAAGATAGAAGATGACTAAATTAAGATTCACCTTTCAAACGTTTCGCCCCTCTTAAAGGTTTCGCCCCAGAAGCGCAATCCCAAGCGGGAAATCCCATGCGCTTTTTGAACCTGACAAACCATGTTTGGGACGAAACAAGCATTCAAGATTAGGGGAAAGGGTCAAAAGAGAAGACCTTCCGCATTAGGTGAGTCCCAAAAACCTCCTCTCCCAATAACTCTCGCCTCACGGGATTCCTATATCCCCACTGGATTTTTGAGGTTTTTTCCCCGGAAAAACTTGCAGAAGGCTCTTCCAACAAGCAATCTTGACTTAAATCTCAAAAAAGGAGTCACGTGGTCCATCATCCTCATGAGGCGACGGAATGAGTTAACAAGGAAACACCTAAAACAGATTTTCACGAGGATCGTTGCAGTTTTCATCATCCTTTCTTTTGCCTCACTCCAGATCCTCCCACCCGGCTGGCCGCTTTCAGCGAGCCTCGCCTACGGCGGGGCCGATGTGGCGACGCTCGAAAAGGATGTCCAAAAGCTTCCGGAACAGGAAGTTTCAATTCCGCCTCCTTCTATCACGGATCAGCCAGTACCAGTGGATCCTTCCACTCGATTTTTGCTGGATTCACCGCTTTCTCCGCCAGATGCGTCATTGCGAGCCTCGCCTTCGACGGGGGATCTGGATTCCCGCTTCCGCGGGAATGACAGCTTGGCTAAGCATCAGGATGACATTTCTTACGACTACGAGCGCTATGAGTTTGAAGATGCAATGGATCTCCTGCGTCCTGAATATGCTTCAGCGGTCATCGTCAAATCCCTCACGAAAGAAAATCTCGATTCTCTTCTTGATCTTGATTTTGAAGTGGCCCTGATCGTTCTTTCAGGGGAACTTGTCCTTTTCACGACAGGAAATGAGGAAGAAATCGGTGTCACTCATGCCGCTCAAAGTCTTCTGAAACAGGCGAGCTTCATCTCCCACACCCATGTCACCGGCCCTTCCCAATCGGGTCCCTCAAGTTTTGATCTGAACCATGCCGTAGAAAGTCCGCTTGAAGAATATGTGCTCACGCAAAATGGAGCGTATGCCTACAAC
>JACQQP010000149.1 GCA_016206945.1 Candidatus Omnitrophota bacterium
AAGCAGAAAACACTTTCGCTTGAGGCCATTGATCATCATATCATTGGTGCCGCGAAGTCTTTTTATGAAAGTGAAAAAGATGTCCGCATTCTCATCGCGCCTCTTCTGACGAGGCCGTGTCATTCGCGAATTCCCGCAAGAGAATCAGTCCCCTTTATTTTAGCGGGTAAAAATGTAATGCCCGATGAAATCGAACGGTTTAATGAAGCGGCGGCTCATCTTTCGCGATTCCGAGTGCGCGAAGGTTGGAAATTGATCGAGCACCTCGTTATGGGAAAGGAATTGGTTGGGGTTTCTTAGTGGCGCTCATTGTTCAAAAGTTTGGCGGAAGTTCCGTTGCGAACGCCGAACGAATCAAACGCGTTGCGAAGCGTGTCGTCGAGACAAAGCGTAAAGGTCACCGATTGGTGGTGGTGGTCTCAGCGCTTGGCGATACCACCGACGAGCTTTTGGATTTAGTGGGATCCATAACCGATCGGCCGAGCGAGCGCGAAATGGACATGCTGCTTGCAACGGGTGAGCAAGTTTCTGTGGCGCTCCTTGCAATGGCAATCCACCGACTTGGTGAGAAAGCCATTTCCTTCACAGGACCTCAGGTCGGCATCATTACGGATCCAACGCATACGAAAGCTCGGATCCTGGATATTAATACGGCGCGGATTGAACAAGCCTTGCGGGATGGGAATATTGTTATCGTTGCGGGTTTTCAAGGGAAGACGGTCGCTGAAGAAATTACGACTTTGGGACGGGGCGGTTCGGATTTAACCGCCGTGGCGCTGGGCAAGGCGCTTCGGGCCAAACACTGCGAAATCTATACGGACGTGAATGGAATTTATACCGCTGACCCGCGGGTAGTTCCCAGCGCGCGAAAGCTGGATCAGGTAAGTTATGATGAAATTATGGAACTGGCTTCCCTCGGTGTGCAGGTGATGCAGTCGCGCTCCATTGAAGTGGGAAAAAAATTTAATGTTCCAATTTATGTTCGTTCAAGCCTCAATCATTCGCGAGGGACTTTGATCACAAAGGAGAATCCAAAAATGGAAGAAGTCGTGGTGAGCGGCGTGGCACTCAATCTGGATGAAGCAAAGATTACGATCTTTCGGGTTCCGGATCGGCCTGGAGTTGCAGCTAGGATTTTCAAGGTGATCGCGGACCATGGGATTAATGTGGACATGATCATTCAAAATAAAACGCAAACCAATAAAACCGACATTTCGTTTACCGTTGCGAAAAGTGAATTGGAAAGTGCGATGGAAGCGGTGCGCCAAGCTTCCCAGAGCGTTCGTGGCGGACCAGTGACGTGCGATGAGAACATTGCCAAGGTAAGCATCGTCGGCGTGGGCATGCGATCTCATACGGGTGTCGCTTCCAAAATGTTCGGCGCGCTTGCAAAAAATAAAATCAATATCGACATGATCTCAACTTCGGAAATTAAGGTTTCCTGCGTCGTGCCTGGCAACAAGGGGAAACATGCGGTGCGCGCGATTCATCAGGAATTCGGTTTGGGTAAGAAGTAAGATCCCTTAGAGAAACTTGTTATTTTCATACCAAATGGTATACTTTTCTATGTATATAAGTAATACCAAATTAGAGTACTCAGATAGGGAGATAAACCATGGATGAGAAAGCGGCAAAAGTCGCTGTGAGCTTGCCACAAGAAACCTTCAAAGAGGTCGAAACGTTGCGTCATGAGCTTGGACTTGCTCGAAGCGCTGCTTTTCTTCAGGCGATCCGTCTTTGGCTTCACCGGAAACGTTCAGAAGAGCTTGAGCGGCGTTATGTGGAAGGATACCGGAAAAAACCGGAACGTCCTGCAGAAATCGACCCTTTCTTTAGAGCTGGCCTTTCGAGCTTTTCTTCGGAGAAATGGTGATGGAACGCGGGGAAGTTTGGTGGGCGGATTTGCCTAAGCCTGTAGGCCGGAGACCTGTAGTGATTCTTTCTAGAAATCGTGCTATCCAAGTAAGGGATTATATTACTGTCGCTGAAGTAACGACAACCATCCGTCACATTCCCGTTGAAGTTAAGCTTGGACATGAAGACGGACTTCCCAAAACTTGTGTCATTAATTTAGACGTTGTAAACACGATTCCTAAAAAACTTTTATCAGCGCGGGTAGCGATTCTCAAGCCTTCAAAGGTAAAATCAGTCGAAGAAGCTCTTAAATTTGCACTCGATTTAGAATAAGAGCAACATGAAAAAAATTCAGATTTACGACACAACCTTACGAGATGGAACTCAAGGCGAGGGGATGAGTTTGTCTCTCAATGACAAGCTCCTGCTTGCAAAACGTTTTGATCAATTTGGTATTGACTATATCGAAGGCGGCTGGCCTGGTTCTAATCCGAAGGATCTCGCCTTTTTCAAGGAGACTAGGAAGCTAAAATTTAAGCACGCGAAAGTAGTGGCTTTCGGTTCTACGCGCCGGGCCAACTCTAAAGTTCAGAATGATGACAACATCAAAGCGCTCCTCGAGGCAGGAACGAAAACAGTCACCATTTTTGGAAAGAGCTGGGATTTTCACGTGAAGAAAGTTTTCAAAACTTCGCTGAAGGAAAATCTCAATATGGTTTACGAATCGGTGCATTATTTAAAGTCAAAGAAGCTCGAGGTAATTTACGATGCCGAGCACTTCTTTGACGGATTTCGTGAAAACCCAGATTACGCCGTTCAAACAATTCGAGAAGCTCGGAAAGCGGGCGCTGATACGATTGCACTTTGCGATACCAATGGCGGAAGTCTTCCTCATCAAATCGCAATTGGTGTCAAGGGTGCGCGCAAAGCTATTCGCGCTCCGATCGGCATCCATGTCCATAATGATGGCGAGCTTGCCGTGGCCAATTCCATTACGGCTGTGGAACATGGAGCCATCCAAGTGCAAGGTACGATCAATGGCTATGGCGAGCGCTGTGGAAATGCCAATCTCACAAGCATTATCCCAGTCTTACAATTAAAGATGAAGCTTCGTGTATTTCCCGATCGGAAACTTAAGGAACTCACCGAACTTTCGCACTATGTGGCTGAAATTTGCAATATGCCGATCGAGAACAATCAGCCGTTTACAGGACAGTCCGCATTTGCGCATAAGGGCGGCGTGCATGTCAACGCAATGCTTAAGAATGCGAAAACTTATGAGCATATCAGTCCATCCGCTGTAGGGAACAGCACTCGCTTTTTAGTTTCTGAATTAAGTGGGAAATCCAACGTCATGCTCAAGGCGAAAGAACTTAATATCGATCTGGATCAAAATGCGTCGCATACGCGGTCCATTCTTCAGAAAGTGCGGGAGCTTGAAAACCAAGGCTACCAATTTGAAGCTGCCGACGCCAGTTTTGAACTTCTCATGAAAAAAGAACTTGGTAGGTATAAGAAATTTTTTGAAGTGAGGAATGCGGTTATTTCCAATGAAATTATCGGAGATAAGAATCCAACCGTAGGTGCCACTGTAAAAATTGAAGTCAAAGGAAAAGAGGAAGTGGCAACTGAAATAGGAAATGGTCCTGTCGATGCGCTGTATAAAGCGCTGCGCAAAGTTCTTGTTTCCTTTTATCCTGTACTTGAGAAGATTCACTTAACCGACTATAAGGTTCGCGTTGTCGATTCTCAGGCGGGCACAGCGGCAAAAGTCCGCGTCTTCATTCAGTTTCAGCATGAAACCGAAAGCTGGTCCACGGTGGGTGTGTCCGAGAATATTATCGAAGCTTCATGGCAGGCTTTGGTGGACGCCGTTGAGTATAAACTCCTCAAGAGTTGAAGTGAGAGTGCGACTGTGCCCATCAGTTAGGAGAAGAAAATGAATCGAGAACGATTGAAACGACTGCTTGCGGAACTCAAAAGAGGGTTAAAGACAATTTATGGCGGGCGCTTAAAGGGGGTTTATCTTTTTGGTTCCTATGCCCGACAGGAGCAGGACAGCGAATCAGACGTCGATATTCTTGTCGTGCTGGATCGGTTTAGCCCCACCTACTCTGCAGAGATTAATCGAGTAGGGGATCTTGGTTCCGAGTTATCGCTCAAATATGGGGTGAGTATCAGCAAAGTATTTGTGAAAGAAAGAGACTGGGCCAATAAAGAAACCCCTTTTCTCGATAATGTTAGGGAAGAGGCGATCGCAGCATGAAAGAAGCCCCTCAAAAGCTTCTAATCAAAGCACAAGAGTCCATTAAAACTGCAGAAGTGTTATTGCGAGAAAACCAGACCGCGTTTGCTGCATCACGTGCTTACTATGCTATGTTTTATGTAGCTGAAGCGCTTTTGTATGAAAAGGGGTTGACGTTTAAAAAACACGGCGGCGTTCACAGCGCTTTCGGGGAGCACTTCACTAAACCAGGGTTTTTGATCCTAAATTCCATAAAACGTTGGTGAAGGCCTTTGAGAATCGATTAATCAGTGATTACGACATTGACGCTGTAATCCCCTCAGAGGAAGTTCGACTCATGATCGAGCAAGCCAATGAATTTCTCCATGCCGCCAACCGCTATTTAACCGAAAGCTGACTCATAAGACTCTGCTTCAGCCTTCAGGCGTTTGGTGGTAAAGTTAGAAGAGACGCTGGCAAAGGATGAGCAACTTGATGGACAGTAAAGACAAGAGAGTTTCAAGAATTTGGAAGGAAATTGACGAAATTCTTTGGAATGCATGGGACCCCATCGGTGTCAATGGCTTAGAGGGAGCTCGAGATGAGTATCAGAATTATATTGCTGGGGTGTTTCGTTTATTGGAAGCCAAAGCTACCGAACTACGGATTACAGAGCATCTCCATCAAATCGAGACGCAACAGATGGGGTTGAAAGGTGGTTTGCCCCATTGCGGGGAAGTTGCAAGGCGATTATTAAATGTCAATCCAAGCGAGCGACACTGAGAAATTAAGTATTGCGTCCCAGGAATTATAAGTACAAGAATTACGCAGGAATTAGTTTTAAGCTTAAAGTTTCGATCAAGACCTTCGGCTGAGCGATGGATGAGTGTAACAACCAAATGGTAGCAGGGCGGTTTGGTGGACGCCGTTGAGTATAAACTCCTCAAAGGTTAATCTTCATGTGGTTTATTTCGAAAATTTTAATTTCAAGCTTTATCGTTGCTTTCGCTTCATGGTTGGCTGGTAAGAAGAGTTTTTTAGCCGGTTTCATCGTGGCCTTGCCAATTACGTCCATCCTGAGTCTTTTATTTGCTTATGTGCAATATAGGGACATGCAAAAAATAAATGAATTTGCCATCTCCATTTTAATTTCAGTTCCTTTGTCTCTTTTGTTTTTCGTCCCGTTCGTTTTTAATAAGTGGCTTCACATGAACTTCGTTCTATCCTTTTGTTGCGGCATCTTTCTGTTGGCAGTTGCCTTTGTCATTCATCAATGGCTATTTAAAACAAATATTCTGAATTAGTATGCCGGCCGCAGAATTAGCCAGCCGTTACAATTCCAAAGACGTAGAATCCAAGTGGTATGCGATCTGGGAAAAACAGGGTTACTTCGCTCCTAAAAGAGATCCAACCAAAAAGCCTTTCGTCATTGTCATTCCTCCGCCCAATGTGACCGGAATTCTGCACATGGGTCATGCCTTAAACAATACCATTCAGGACATTTTGATTCGCTGGAAGAGAATGCAGGGGAATCCCACGCTTTGGGTTCCTGGCGTGGATCACGCTGGGATCGCAACGCAAAATGTGGTGGAGAAAAAACTGGCCAAGGAAGGGAGGAATCGTCATCAACTGGGCCGTGAGAAATTTGTAGCGGAGGTTTGGAAGTGGAAAAATGAATATGGTTCTACGATAGTGAACCAGCTTAGGCGGCTTGGTGCTTCTTGCGATTGGACGCGCGAACGTTTCACGATGGATGAGGGACTTTCGCGGGCGGTGCGTGAGGCTTTTGTCACACTTTACGAAAGAGGCCTCATCTATCGTGGCGATTACATCATCAATTGGTGCCCGCGCTGTCAAACCGCGCTTTCCGACGAAGAGGCGGTGCATCAAGAAATAGAAGGTGCGCTTTATTACATTAAATATCCCATTGCCCCCTCACCCTCCCCTCTCCCCCTTAAGGGGGAGAGGGTTAGGGGTGAGGGGGATGAAGGTGATTACGTCGTTGTAGCGACAACACGCCCTGAAACTATGTTGGGAGATACCGCTGTTGCGATCAATCCGAAAGATGAGCGGTATTCACGCCTTCGCGGTAAAAAAGTCCTCCTTCCGTTACTGAAACGTGTGATTCCCGTGATCGAAGATGAATTTGTAGATCCAGAATTTGGGACGGGAATCGTGAAAGTGACGCCTGCGCATGATCCCAACGACTTCCTTATGGGCAGGCGCCACAAACTTCCTTTCGTGAATGTGCTTTATCCCGATGGAACGATCAATGAAAATGGAGGACCGTATCACAAGTTGGATCGGTTTGAGGCAAGAAAGTGCGTTTTATACGATCTGCAAAAACAAGGGCTTTTTGAAAAGTCGCTCATGCATCAGCATGCAGTTGGCCACTGCTACCGATGTCATACGATTGTGGAACCTTATTTATCGAAGCAGTGGTTTGTCAAAATGAAACCGCTTGCGGAAAAAGCTTTGAAAGCCCACCGAGAAGAGAAGGTCAAGTTTTATCCGGAGCGGTGGAACAAAGTTTATACGAAATGGCTTGAAAATATCCGCGATTGGTGCATTTCTCGCCAGATATGGTGGGGACATCAACTTCCGGTTTGGTATTGCGATAAGTGTGTAGATATTTCCTCCCCCCTTGCGGGGGAGGATAAAGGTGGGGGGTATAAC
>JACQQP010000130.1 GCA_016206945.1 Candidatus Omnitrophota bacterium
CCCCCCATCCCTGCCTTCCCCCGTCCGCCACACAGCGGAGCAGTGCCGCAGAGCAGCTTATGCTGCTCTGGCAGGCAAAACGCGGCGAGATTCGTCCACAAAGCGTTTTGGGACGGATTCCGCCAACGCTTTGTGGCGAACAAGGGGGGAAGGAGTTTGATTTTATTTATCTGCGTACGCATAACGATAGGTTCTTTTCTTTGGCATCTCAGGCCGATTGGCCCAGTAAAGGACCATAATTGCAATTCCTAAGATGGAAATCGTGACCACATAATTTTTTGGAGTATCAAACTGTGTCCAAATTCCAGCCACAAGGAGATTGACGAGCGTTAACGGAAGGAGAAATTTCCAGGCAAAACCCATGAGTTGATCTACTCTCAGTCTTGGAAAGGTTCCTCGAAACCACATCATCACAAAAATAAGCGCATACGTTTTGATGAAGAACCAGGCCCAGCTTGGAAGCCAAGGGCCCTGCCAGCCGCCAAGGTACGCAGTGGCTACGATGGCTGAAATAGAAAAAGTATTCATGAATTCAGCCATATAAAACAGCGCAAATTTCATTCCACTATATTCGGTGTGAAAGCCGGCCACTATTTCTGATTCCCCTTCGGGAAGGTCGAAGGGCGTGCGATTGACTTCGGCCACGCCTGTAAGAAAAAAGATCAAGAACCCAACGATTCCCCACGGGGTAAAGACAAACCAGTTCCAGCCGCTTTGGGCTTCCACAATCGCGACGGTGGAAAAAGAACCTACGACAATCAGCACTGGAACGATGGACAGCACCATCGGGATTTCGTAGGAGATCATTTGGGCCACCGATCTCATACCGCCCAAAAGCGAGAACTTGTTCCGCGATCCCCAGCTGGCCACAAAAATCCAAATCGTTGTGGTAGAGGAAAGTGCTAAGAAAAATAGGATTCCGATGGAAAGGTCCACCGCAATCATTCCGCGTCCAAAGGGGATGACTGAAAAGATGAGGAGCGCGGGTATGACGATCACCACAGGTGCTAGGAAATGCGCGAATTTGTCTGCGCCAGCGGGGACGATGTCTTCTTTGGTAAGCATTTTCACGCCATCTGCGATCGGCTGAAGAAGTCCCCAGAAGCCGACACGGTTTGGGCCGTAACGATTTTGAATTCGGCCAACAAGCTTACGTTCCATGAGAGTGAGATACATCATGGTGACGGGTCCAAATATGGCGATGGCCGTGACGCTGATTAAGATAGAAAGAAATACAATTGTCCAATCCGGAAGAAAAGCTTGAGCCCAATTAAGAATGAAGTGCTTTATAAGTACAAATGTTTGATCGATGGTTTCTGCCATTTAAAGGCCGCTGATTTCGAAATCGACAGGATGTTTGACCAAATAGGATATTTTGATCTCCTGCTTCGCGCGAGGCGCAAGTTTTAGTTTCCACCGGTAAATGCCTGGTTTTTCTTGATCTTCCTCAGTAGGCTTTGGGTCAAAAACGACTTGCTCGATCTTAATTTCATCGTGCTGAGAGATGGGGGTTTGGTCGAAAAGTGTGATTTCCGATTCTGAGGTGCGAAAGTTTTCAATCTTGGTAAGGTATTCATATTGAATGGTCTTGATACGCCCGTGAAGTCCGGGAAGCACGCTCACATCCACTTTTGCTTTTAATTCCTTGCGTTCTACTTTAATTCGTTCGTCAATTCCTAAAAATAAGTCAAACTCCTCAGCGGGACCTACATTCTTAAGAAAGGAACTCCCTACGTAAGATCCGTCCAGAAAGATTTGAACCTTGCCTCTAGGAAGCAGTCCTTCCGAACTATTTTTTACCTTCGCCCGTAGGTATGCGTAGGGAGCAAGCCGCGGGCTTATTTCAAAGGCGAGTGCCGCTTGCAAAGCATGGCTGGTAATTGCAACCTTTTTGGGCTGCCAGTCTGAATTCACGGTTTCTGATTTTGGAAGCGTGAAAAAAAGAGCCGGGCCTTTTGCCTCAACCGTCGCCTTGGCAATTTCCGCCTCAACGGGTGCTGCGGTAGACGGCGCCATCATCGTGTTCAAAGCTGCTTCCCGGAGCGCCTGGCGTTTCATCCCGGACTTTTCTTCTATGCTTAGGCTTGCAGCTTTTGCCTGGAAATAGGCAGGTTCCCATTTTTTTAAAAACCAAGGTTCTATTTCGGGCATTCGGCCGGCGATACTAGGTTTTGCCGTTGAAAGATGAAGCGTCACATCCTGCCAATCTTCCCCTGTGTTTTGTTTGACGAGACCATACGCCGTAAGCTCGATCTCCGTTCCTTCGGAATGGGCACGGGCTTCGTAGAGAGGTTCCCAAGTAGCGCCCAGCAGCCGGTAGGAAACCTCAAGCGTAAACGACCCTGCCTCTTCAGCTTCCAGGTCGACCAAGATTGCGGTTTCAGCTTTTCTCCAGCCGCCTGAAAGTTCATTCCATTCGCGGTTTAAGCGATCCATTTGTTCGCCAAGGTCGCGGAGTTCGATATCCGCTTTTTCATTTTCTAGATAGACGGATGAAAGTTCCCGGTCGAGCAGGTTTAAAAGCTCGGCAACATCAGCTATCGATGGATGTTGGGTCACAATCTCCTTTCCGATTTGTTCTGTTGACGCGGCTTTAATTGAGGCGAGAAACTCTCGTTTCTCGTTCAATACGGCCTTCCGGTCCTTAAGTGCTTGCTCGCGGTCCTTAAGCTTTTTCAGCTCCTCTGCAATTTCTCTAATGCGGGCGGGTTGCGGAACCTCAAGCTGAGTCGTGACCAGCCTTGCTCCGAATAATGTTACTTTGGCCTCACCCTTTCCTTTAGCAGCGAGGGAGTCTTCTTCAAGGGTAGGCGGCAGGGAACCGATTCTTACTTCATGCATCCCTTTCGCTAGATCAAGCTGAACGCGGCGTGTTACGAGCGCGCGATCTGGAAAGACAGTGACATCCGCAATTTTTGAAGGTGCTTCTAGGGTTTCAGCCAGAAGTTTCCCCGAGAAAAAATCACTGCTTACGACAAAGGTCATGACACCAATGATAAAAATCCGGTAAAAAGTAAACCGAGTTTTAATCATCTCTTGTCCTCCGAAGTTATTTCAGGGACAGGTCCACGTTCTTACTTTGTTGGACCTGTTCCTGGATTTTGTGTTTGAGTTTCAGTTTGTGCCTTTGCCGTTTTCTCGCGCCGCTTGGCGTCAATTCTAGCGGCATCGGAAGGGCGAATTTTCGCAAAATATTCTGCCGATTTCAACAGATCTTCCTTATGGTAATTTAGGTCTTCAAAGCGGCCGAATTCAGCAAGCTCAAACTCGTGATCCATAAAAATGGCGTCAAAAGGGCAAACTTCTTCGCAGATCCCGCAGTTCATGCAAATGGTAAAATCGATGTCGAATACCTTAGGTCTTTTGAGCGGCCTTCCCTGTTCGTCCTTATCGCGGACGATCGTAATACATTTGGGCGGGCATTCTTTCGCGCAAATGTCGCAAGACACACAGCGGAGATCTTCTGGCTTGTCGTCGTAAATTAAAAAAGGAAAGTTTCGAAACCGTTCCTTTTCTGGAATTCGTTCTTCCGGATATTGAACTGTGGTAAGCCGTTCCTTAGTGAAATAACTAAGGATGAAATTCTTGAACGTGACCAACATTCCTTTGAGTACGCCTAGTCCGAACATGTAGCGCTCCTGGAGAGAACAGAAAACAGAGTACAGAGTACAGAAACGAACTGAGCTGCGATTGTCGTTCGGGAATGATTATCCGCTTTTGGTCTTGGAATTTGCCAACTGTTTGTCATTTGTTTTTCTGGTTTCTGTACTCCGTTCTCTGTACTCTGTAATCTTTTTTTCAACGATCCACTTCCCCTAAGACGATATCAATACTGCCGAGGATAATAATTGCATCCGCTACTTTTTGCCCAAGGCACATGTCTTCCAAAACGGTTAAGTTGATAAAACTCGGCGCGCGAACATGATATCGGTAAGGTTTCATGGTTCCGTCGCTTACCAAATAAAATCCAAGCTCTCCTTTAGGCGCTTCAATTCGCCCGTATGCCTCCCCTTTGGGCGGTTTGAAATTTCGCGGCGATCGAGCGCCAACGCCACCTTCTTTTGTGATGAATTCGCCGTCGGGGATTTCTTTAATGGCTTGATCCAGAATGTTGATGCTTTCGCGCATTTCCAAGATGCGAATGTAGTAACGGTCGTACACATCGCCTTTCTCGCCGATCGGGACACGAAATTTGAAGCGGTTGTAAATCGAGTAACCGTCTACTTTCCTGACATCATAAGGAACGCCTGAAGCTCGAAGCATTGGGCCGGAAATGCCGGCGTTAATGGCGAGTTCCTTGGGCAGGACGCCGACATTCTGGCATCGCGCCATTAAAATTTCATTTTCAGAGAGAAGTTTTTCGAATTCATCTAAAAACTTTGGGTATTTATTGATGATTTGGCGGACGCGGGGGATAAAGTCACTGGTCACATCCACTTTCACGCCGCCAAAACGGAAGTAATTACACATCATGCGGCTTCCCGCTACGGCCTCGAAGAGGTCCAAAATCTTTTCGCGTTCTCGGAAAGCATACAGCACAGGCGTGAAAAATGCGCCGAGGTCGTTTAATAAGAAGCCAATTAATAAGGTGTGATTGACAAGACGCGTCAGTTCGGCCATGATCACGCGGATGTATTGCGCGCGCTCGGGAACTTGAAGACCCGCCAATTTTTCGACGGCAAGTGCGTAAGCGAAATTGTTGGTCATCGAACAGATGTAATCAAGCCTGTCCGTATAAGGCATGCTCCCAAGCCAGGACATATTTTCGGCAAGCTTTTCGTGATTCCGATGAAGGTATCCCATGACAGGTTTCAGTTTGAGAATTGTTTCGCCGTCTAATGTGACATTCATTCGAAACACCCCGTGCGTGCTCGGATGTTGCGGCCCGAGACTAACTTCAAGCGTCTGCGTTTCAAGTGCTGGCGTGTCTTTTAATGTGTATTCCATAACTCACTCAGTAAATAGTAGAGAGTAGAAAGAAAAGAAAAAATTACAAATTCCAAATAACAAACAAATCCGAAATCCCAATGACCAAAAGGATCAATCTTCGGTCTTTTGTAATTTCGGTCATTGTGAGTTGTTTGTGGTTTGTTATTTGTGATTTGGAATTTATGTTTTTCTCTCTACTTTTGTTTAGAATTCTTTTTCAGGTCGATCCTGATCCTCTTGAACATAATCTTTTCTCATAGGATGATACTGAAATTCATCCCACATCAAGATCCGCCTTAAATCGGGGTGTCCTTCAAAATGAATCCCGACGAGGTCATAAGCTTCGCGTTCCTGAAATTCTGCGCTTCGCCAAAACGGCGTCACGGAAGGGACCAAACCTTTTTGGCGATCCGTTCGGACTTTGACCGCAAGCGGCCCTTCTTTTTTTTCAATGGAGTACAGATGATATACGACTTCGAGATATTCTTTATAATCCACACCGGTTACCGAGGAAAGGTAATCCAATGAATATTCCGGATGGGTTCTCAGAAATTTGGCTACTTCAAGCCAACGTTCTTTCGGAACTACCAAACTCGTTCCCTCAACGGTAACGGTTGCATCTGAGTAACAACTCTCAATGTCCTTTTTGATTTCCTCAAGTGTTTTCATCACATGGTTAGCCTACCGTAATTTCTCGGTGTTGCTCGGGCGTAAACACCTCTGGATTGTAAGGAGGATTGAGTCCATTAGGCCCAAATTCTGGAACTGGGAATTCGCGCTTGAGACCCTTTTGATACCACGCTGTTTTTTCAATTTCTTGGGAATCAATTTTCTGTTGAAGTTTCATGAGGCCGTGAAGGAGTGCCTCCGGCCGCGGCGGACAACCCGGCAAGTGAACGTCCACAGGAATGTAGCGATCGATTCCTTTCAGGACATTGTAACCATCTTTGAAGGGACCGCCTGAGATGGAGCAGGCGCCCATCGTAATGCAATATTTCGGTTCCGCCATTTGATTATAGAGTCGTACGACTTGTGGCGCCATTTTTTTGGTGACTGTTCCTGCAACAATCATCAAATCAGCTTGTCTCGGTGAAGGACGGAAAAGCCCTGCACCGAATCGGTCGATGTCGTAACGGGCACAAGCGGTTGCGATCATCTCAATGGCACAGCAAGCAAGGCCAAACTGAAGCGGCCAGATCGAAGAACGTCTGCCCCAGTTGTAGAGGTCTTCTAAAGAGGAAACAAAAATACCTTTTTTCTGAAGCTCGCTTCTTAAACCTTCGTCAATTTGTGAGATATTGGTAGCTGTTCCCATATACCCACTTCCTGTCATCCCCGAATGCAGCGGAGCAGCACTGCGGCTCAGTCCTTGAATCGGTCGGATTCAAGGGCGAAGCCGCACGTGCTTTAACCGGGGATCCATATTCTAGATCCCCGCTTTTCCGCCAAAATACTCGTCGGACCCGACGCGCTTTGTGACGGGCGCGGGGATGACCCCTTCGGGGTCACTTCCATTCCAGCACATTTTTCTTCCAAGCATACACCAGTCCGAAGCCCAAGATGACCAGAAAAATGAGCATTTCGATAAAGGCGAAAAGCCCCATTTGTTTGAAGGCAACCGCCCACGGGTAAATAAAGATCACTTCGATATCAAAAATGACAAAAATAAGGGCGTAGATGTAATACTGGGCTTTGAATTGAACCCAGGAGTCACCTTTTGCTTCGATGCCGCATTCGTAACTTGCTGATTTGATTGGGTTTGGTTTTTTAGGGGCAATGAATCGCGCCAAGATAATGGGAAGAAGCGGAAAGGTAATCGCAATGATTAGAAAGATGCCTAAGAACAGGTAATGATACTCATACGAATTAGGAAGCATATGACTCTCCAAAACTTAGCTTATGAGGGGTCAGGGAGTTTTCGACCCCTCACCCTAGCCAGCTTCATTAAACTTTGTGATTGGAAGATCCATGAAGCTGGCATAGGGTTACCAATCGGTAATCCCACGCGCACCGTAAAGGTGCG
>JACQQP010000135.1 GCA_016206945.1 Candidatus Omnitrophota bacterium
AGGATCAATGACTGTCCCGATCCTATAGTATTTGGTTCTTTAAATTTATGAATGGGACGATCCTACGGAATAAATTTTAAGTATTTATAAATGGGATTGCCCCACGGGGGCTATCCCGATCCTACGGAATAAATTTTAGGTATTTATAAATGGGATTGCGAGTTCCCGTAGGAGCGCGCCCCGTCAAGAAATTAGGGCGGGGCGGCGAAGCAATTTTCCGCCTGAGATTGGTGGACGCGGCTCAATGCGAAGGAATCCATGCTGGACATCGACCGAACGCTTAGAAAGATTGTTTCGAATCTGTGGTTTGAATGGAACGCCGATTGCCACCTCCTTTTTCGAAGCGTAAGTCCTTACGTTTGGGGACTGTTCCGTAGAAACCTCTACCGGTTTTTGAAGATTCAGGACGAAAACCCTTACCTTTATCGCAGGCGCTTAGCGGAACTTCTTGTGGACAAGGGTTTTCTGAATCTCTGTGAAAAAGTCGATCAGTCTTTCAAGTCTTACATCCAACCCGCCGAAACTTTAATTTCTCGCAATTATCCGGACTTAGTCGGACGAACGGTTGCCTACTTTTCCATGGAATATGGAATTGACATTTTGAAGACTTATTCGGGCGGTCTGGGCATTCTTTCGGGAGATCATTTGCGAGGCTCAAGCGACATCGGACTTAAAATGGTCGGAATCGGTCTTTTTTATCTGCATGGTTATTATGAACAGGAGGTAATGTCCGATGGAACCATGAACGTTATTTATGAATCGGTCCTCCCGCCAAGGAAGCCTGTGCGCGATTTTCTTCCCCTCGAAATGGCGAAGCGCGCCGGCACAAATGAAGATCTTGTCGTTGAAGTGCCCATGAAGGATCGAACTGTTAAGGCGCGCGTTTGGCGGGCACGCATGGGACGAAATGACTTGCTGCTTCTTGATTCCAACCTTCGTGAAAATCGGGTGCATGACCGCCACATTACAAGGCGCCTTTATGCTTCGCAGAAACATCATGAGGAGGAACGCCGCCGCCGGCTGGAACAGGAAATGTTGTTGGGCGTCGGAGGCGTGAGGGCTTTAGAGGAGGCGGGTTACGAACCGTCTGTTTATCATTTAAATGAGGGGCACGTTGCTTTTGCAGCCATCGAAGTCATGAGGCTCTTGATGCGAAAACATTCTATCTCTTTTGAAGTAGCGCGGGCAAAAAGTGCTCAGATCATTGGCTTCACCACCCATACGCCTGTTCCTGAGGGTAACGAACGATTTGAAGAAAAGCTCGCCAGAGACTATCTAGGGTCTTATCTCAGCAGTTTTTTGAGGCAAGAAGAGCAAGAGGTTATTTTTAATAGTGCCCGCAACCGCGAGCGTATGTTTGATATGACGAAACTCGCCTTACTTCTGGCGGGCAGCTTTCGCAATGGTGTCAGTCTTTCGCATGGGGACGTATGCCGCAGAATGTGGGGATACGCTTGGGCGAACTCTGATCCGGAGGGAAAAGGCGTTCCCATCGGCTCCATTACGAATGCCGTTCACCTGCCCTATTGGCAGAAGCCGCTTCTCCGACAAATGATTGAAGCGAGGGGCGGTCTTGAGCATGTATCTGAAATTGAGGATGAAAAGATTTGGTTTCTCCATCTTGAGTTTAAGGCGAAGCTCATTGAAAAAGTTCGCGAGCGGCTTGCCGATCAATTGCTGCGCGAGAAAGTGGACAGCCAGCTCATTTACGAACGCACGCATGATCTTTTGGACTTAGATTCGTTTATGATCGGTTTTGCGAGGCGCTTTGCCGATTATAAACGAGTCACGATGTTCCTGGAGGATCAAGAAAGACTCTTTCAATTTTTGGAGAGGAGTTTTAAAAAGTACGGGAAACCGATACATATTTTATATGCGGGAAAGCCTCATCCCAACAATTTGGCTGGCATTAAGCGCATTCAGGAGATTTTTCAAATCTCCGGGCGGCTGGCCGAACGCTCCAAGGAACGAGGTTTTCGTTCCCAGCTTGTTTTTATCCAAAACTATGACATTGATTTAGCGCGTTACCTCACGGCGGGCGTCGATATATGGCTCAATAACCCGATTCGGCCTTATGAAGCAAGCGGTACGAGCGGTATGAAAGCGGGAATGAACGGAGTTCTTAATGTTTCCGTTCCTGATGGATGGGTTCCCGAGGGAATTCGGCACGGAATAAATGGCTGGCTTTTCGGCAAGGGAGACGCTCACTCGGCCGATCAAGATCGTGATGAACTGTTTAAGTTGCTTGAGGGGACGATCCTGCCTCTTTACTTTGACCGAGGCGCTCAACGGAAATCGTCTTCTCGAACAGCAAATCATGCGATGAAGGGAGACTCCGCCAACGGAAGCGCGTATTCGTCCAAATGGGCGGTGATGATGAAGGAATCCATTCGAACGATTGCACACCAATTTAATACGGATCGTATGCTCACAGAGTATATCGAGAAAATGTATCTGCCGGCGCTCAGAAGTGGAGTTGAAAATAGCGTTCTTTCCAAGCGTGCGCGAGTCGTCTGAGTTATCTATATGAGGTGATATGTTGAAGCGTCAGCGTCGTTCGGAGTAAAATGAGGTGCTTTGTTCACCTCAAAACGAAAGGATCTGCTGATGCTAACATCAATTCGTCCTCAAGATTACGATGTTTTTGTTG
>JACQQP010000131.1 GCA_016206945.1 Candidatus Omnitrophota bacterium
GGGTTGGGGTGAGGGGTGAATCATCAGGATTTACCCCCTCATCCTAACCTTCTCCCCCCAAGGGGGAGAAGGGATATCTGAGAAATGTGCCAAACTCGAGGTATAATAAGTTCGAAATTCAGGGTTGTGGCAGACACATAAAGATCGATTTTCGATTTACCCTCTTAACCCAAAAAGGAGGGTAAATTGATGAGAAAAAGCAGATCCCACCAAATTATTTCCGTTGAAACTATTGAGCGCTGGATTTTTCTGATCCGTGGTCACAAGGTTATGCTGGACAACGACCTAGCTGAGCTCTACGGCGTCACAACCAAGCGTCTCAACGAGCAGGTTCGACGGAATATTAAACGCTTTCCACCGGATTTTATGTTTCAATTGACATTTGTAGAGGCTAAGTCTTTAAGGTCGCAATTTGCGACCTTAGAAAAAAGTGGGCGTGGCCGTCATAGGAAGTATTTCCCCTACGCATTCACGGAACAAGGAATTGCCATGCTCTCGAGTGTGCTGAACAGTGAACGTGCTATTCAGGTGAATATTACCATCATGAGGGCTTTTGTCAAATTGAGGCAACTGGCATCGGCGCACAGTGAGCTAGCCAAAAAATTGGCTGAACTCGAGAAGAGAACCTCAAAACATGACAAGGAAATCCAGGCCATCTTTGAAGTTATTCGTCGACTCATGACTCCGCCGACCCGTGCGATCGGTTATCATATCCATAGTTCTGCCGTTACAGCACTTAGCGCAACCGGCGCAAGTGCAAAGGAAAACCTCCCGCACAATCTTGAAGTTCCAATTTGGTAGATAAAAATTAATACTTGCACAGCACACGTTAATATGTTAATATCTGGGAGGTTATTGGGTGATTAAAAACTTTGGTTCCAAGGCGACTGAGGATCTTTACCACGGTTTTGATTCAAAAGAGGCGAGGACGATTCCGAAAACGATTTGGAAGGTAGCGGTCCGTAAACTTGATATGTTGAATACCGCTGCGGAATTGAAGGATCTCGCTTCACCGCCTGCAAATCGATTGGAAAAGTTAAGAGGGTCTTTAACAAGTTACCATAGCATTCGCATCAATGACCAATATCGAATCGTATTTCGATTTGAAAGCGGAAATGCCTTTGATGTAAAAATCATCGATTATCACTAGGAGTTAAACATGAAACCGAAAAATCGAAAGCCAACTCATCCAGGCGAAATCCTTCTGGAAGAGTTTTTGAAGCCAAAGAAGATGACTCAATATGAGTTAGCAGAAAAAATGGGTGTGCCCATTCAGCGGGTGAATACGCTTGTGAATGAAAAACGGGATATGACGCCCGAAACTGCCATTCTTCTCTCGCGCATTCTGGGTACGACGCCACAATTTTGGATGAACCTTCAAACCAACCTCGACCTTTATCTAGCAGAAGAACGGCTCAGCAAACAAGCTGCCTAGGGGGAGAATTCCCTCCCAAATTCGGAATCGATTCTTAGTCTTTTATTTTGGTCTATGGTCTATCATCTGTGGTCTGTTTTCTCCGTTCCCCTCCCCGAAGGGGACCGCAAAACGAGTTGTGGAGCACTCCCCGAAGGGGGTAAAATACGCCTCCAGTAGAAAAATAGTCGGATTTATATGCCACCTAAAAGCGTTCGTACCATACGGCAATTGATTTACTGGGAATATGCGAAGCTTGTCTCTGGCCGAGCTGTTGGTGATAGAAAAAATTATATAAATAGGAGCGTAAATAGGAGGCGTTACCCTCTGCGAGGGCTGCGAAAAGCCTGCTGCCAGTGCCATCCATGAAAAAGGTTTGGTTTGCAGTTCGTGTTTTTGTTGTTTTGGCCCTGACGATCGCATTTCAACCTCGGAATATTTTTGCCACTTTGGAAAAGCACAGGGACGAATTAACTTCCGAACCCGAATTAGGTTCCGGACCTGAGTTAAGTTCCGAACCGTTGAGAGGCCTTGAACACGTCCAACCGCCTGGGACAACTTTCCTGCCCATTCCTGACGACGCACCAGCGGAACAAAAGAAGCCCGATCTTGTACCTCCGAAACAACTAAAGCCTGACCCTTTCGAAGTACTTACCGAGGCTTTTTCCGAGGCGAACCGCGAAATGCTGCTCCAAAAAGTTTATGAAAAATCCTGGAAGGCATTTGGAAGGTATAAGGCAAAAAAGCGGGAGGCACGTCTTAGGAGATCGAGAGGCGAGGATTTTGAAGCAGAGAAGGCGGAAGAAGAGGCGAAGAAACTCGAGAAAGAGTACGCAGAGGCCGAGATCGCCGCGGAAGAACGAGCCCGAGAACTTTATGAGGAATGGGGCCTGCCGTGGTCAGGGTCTCCTATGGGGGTATGGCCCAGTGAGGACTATGTTCCACCCGCAGATGACTACGGCGCATAAACGTAATTTTGGAAAAACGGTACCAGGTACGGCGGCACTTGAGGCCTAACGCCTCAAGTACGCTCGGGAGAACTTTGGCGTTCTCTCCAAGCAGGGACAGGTTAATGGCTGAATTAACGGAAACACAAAAACAAGCGGTTGAGACAATTGATCGAAATGTCTGTGTCTCGGCGGGGGCGGGGACGGGGAAGACACGTGTTTTGGTGGAGCGGTTTATCTACTTGGTGGGACGGAAACTTGCGAGACCGAATGAAATTCTTGCGATTACATTTACGGAAAAAGCGGCGCAGGAGATGAAAACGCGGATTGCAAAGCGCCTGCGGGAACAAGGATTGGAGCAGGCACGCCGCGAGCTTGAGAACGCTTATATCGGCACGATCCATGCGTTTTGCGCAAGGGTTCTTCGCGAGCATCCCATCGAGGCGGGCGTGGATCCTGATTTTCGCGTCATTGAGGAAGATGAAGCGGAAATTTTGAAGGAAACTGTGCTTGATGAATTGATCGAATCGCGATTTCAGGAACAGGCGATCTTTGATCTGCTACGGATTTATGGGGAAGAGGGCGTACGGCAGGCGGTGAAGGATGTGGTAGAGAAGGTTCGTTTGAACGATGTTCCTTCCCCCCTTAGTGGGGGAAGGTTTCCGCCAAACTGCGTGGCGGATCCTCGCAATGACGGTGGAAATGCTGGCGGGCAAGGCGTCATTGCGAGCGCCGTGCCTGCCGGCAGGCAGGAAGCGCCCGCCAAAGAACGCGGCGGGTCCGACACGCTGTTTGGCGGAAAGCAATCTAAAACCAAAGTTTTAGACGCTTTGACGCCTCTCAGAATGTTAAAAGACAAGGAATCGGATTGTGCTGAACTTGAAATAGCGCTTCAAACATCTTTGTCTCGCTGGGAAGATCTTGAAAAAATTAAGGAGATCGGCAAACGTTTTCGAAAACAAGGAAAAGCAAAAAGTGAAGTTGAAGGCCTTCGAGATGCGCTTGATGAATGGATCAGTTTTTGCGCTGAATCGCTTGGCCGAAATCTATACGAAGTTTTTTTAGACCTTACCGCCGATTTTGAAGTCAAGTATCAGGCGCTTAAGCGTGAACGCTCAAGCCTTGATTTCAATGATTTGGAGCGCGAAGCCGTTCGTTTGTTAAGCGGGAATGATCCGCGGTCTGTTGCTTGCAAAAATTTGTACCGAAATCATTTTAAGTTTGTGATGGTGGATGAGTTTCAAGACACTTCGCCGATTCAAGATCAGTTAATGGGTCTTGTTGCACGTGACGATAATCTTTTTATCGTTGGCGATTGGAAACAATCCATTTACGGTTTTCGCGGGGCCGATGCTTCACTTTTTCTTGAAAGGGAAAAAGCGTTTTCTTCTGGCGGGGGTGTGAGGCTCCCGCTCGTTCAGAATTTTAGGTCTCGGCCAGA
>JACQQP010000133.1 GCA_016206945.1 Candidatus Omnitrophota bacterium
CAAACCAATATGAAGCGGCTTTTTGCCTACTCCAGCATTGGACACGCAGGTTACCTGCTTATGGGAATTGCTTGCGGAAATAAACTTGGAATTCAAGCGACGCTTTTTTATCTGATAGCCTACGCGCTTTCAAACCTTGCGGCGTTTCTCGTGATCGTCATTGCGAACCGAGAACTTGGAAGCGGTGAAACCATCGCCTATCGAGGACTCGCGCGAAAAGCGCCGTTTCTCGCAGGAAGCTTTTTTATTGCGCTTCTTTCACTCGGCGGCATTCCGCCTCTTGCGGGATTCTTTGGGAAATTTCTCGTTCTTCAAGCGGCAGTCGCTCGCGGATACCTTTGGCTCGCATTGATCGGTGCTGTCAATGTCATTATCTCCCTTTATTATTACCTCTCGGTCATCAAGGAAATGTATTTTCGAGCAGGAGAAGTGAGCGAAAGAAAAATTCGGGTTGGAAGGAGTGCTCAAGCGGTACTTTTTATTCTTGTTCTTGGGATGATTGGAATTGGTATCTTGCAAGAACCCATTCTTCAATTGGTAAATTCCGCAGCGCAGAGCTTATTCTAAGCTAAAGAAAACAAAAGGGGACAGGTACAATATAGTTTGTGTACCTGTCCCCTTTTGTTTTGAAAAAAAGAGCCGACGCTCTTAGGATGTGGGAGGCAAAAATCCTAAAAGGTCGGCTCTCTCTTGCTCGTCCGCGGACTAACTTTACTTATGATGTTTCAAATTACCCAAAAAGATAAATAAACGATACGCCAACGGTATCCTGATTGTTCTCGGTTCCACCTGCTACGCTGTCTATATCGAAAGTTTTCGGACCTAAATTATTGGAATTGGCATGATCGTGGCGATACTCAAGACGCGTAATCAAATTCTCAAACGCCTTGTACTCAAGGGTATACGTCATTTCCCAAAGTTGGTCTGAGGTGCCAATCCTCACGCTCTGATCATCCCAAAACTGTTCCCAACGAGCTGCCACGGCAATCTTATCGGTTAGGTCATACTTCGCATAAAGCGCATAACCTTGCCAATCAGCGGGACCCCCTTCAAGCGATGGACTAATTTTCCCAAGACGCTCTTCGGTTCCATAATCATAATTCGCCATCAACGTCAGCTTAGGCAGCGCCTTCCAGGTGGCAACCGTGTCAAATAGCCAACGATTATCGGAACGGTCATCAGCGATTTGAGATCCTACCATGAAGTTCTGGCCGATCGAGAAATTTTCATTCGGCGCCCACTTCAATTGAGCTTCAACATCCTTAGGCTTGTTGTTATCAATCACATTATCCCAGCCATTGACAAGGCCAACGGTAGTCGAAACCTTGCCATCCAGCCAATTGTACATCGCGCGGACTCCTGTATGAGTGAACGGGATGGCATTATTAAACAGCAGAGAACGTGACGCATTCCAGTTCATGAAATTTTCGATCACTTCTGCACCAAAAAGTGTTGCGAATTTGCCTGCCCACACGGTTAAACCAGAACCAACGGGGATTTTAATGTCAACAAAAGCTTCTTGGATTGACAGTTCATCGGTTCCTCCCAAAAACCCTGCTGATTCAATCACTCCAGCATCTGTTCCATAGGTAAATTCGGTACGGAACCCAACACCTCCATCATCAGGTGCAGGACGCCAGAAATTTAACTGAATGGCGTTCAAATCAAACGTATCAGCTTCACGGTCAAAAGATCGAATCGTGCTGTTTGCCGTTGCAAACGTCCCGCCCGGTGCTACATTAGGCGTAACAAAGTTCCAGTTGAAGGATGTATCCACAAAACCATCCATGTAGATATTGCCGCCTTTGGTGAGCAGAATCCCATGCCCTTCCTCAACCGCTGGAGCAGCGCCTGCAACTTGGGCCGCTTGCGGAGCAACTTCCGTCTTCGCCACCCGACCCTCCAAATTATCCACCTTCTCAGTCAGCTGGCCAACGATGTCTCGCAGTTCCTTATTTTCCTTAAGGATCTGTTCAATTTGAGCCGCATCCACCTGAGCCCAGCCGAAAGATGCTTGGCTGAACACGAGAATTGTAAAAACCGCTAATACTTTCACTCCCAAACATTTATGCGTTAAAACATTCATATTCTTCCTCCCTTGTTTAACAAGCCAATTGACAAACCGAAACTTCTTTTAAATTCTAGGACTTCTTTTGAATTCTAGAAAAAAACGACTTCTATCCTGAATCAACAAAGGTTATGCCAACTTTTGAAATTGATAAAGAATAGGGTAAAATTTTTTGCAGCCGCATTGAGGTTACAAAACAAATCGCTACATTTTTGTATAAAAGGCTTCGGAATTGTACTTGCTACAGAGCAAATTGAGCTTAGGACTTTCCCAATTTATCCACCGAGAGTGTGTGACTAACAGGGGAGGCGCCCGCCTGAGCTGTTGTTGGACGAGTGCTCGCTTGGGTGCTAGCTCCAGAATTCACCTCTTCCACCTTAGCAGCATATTGCTTGAGGCATGCCTCAAGCACATCGAGCTCATTTTGGAGTACATATTGAAGGTCTTCGCGGCCGCCATCCCTGAGCGCAACGGTATAGGGCTGATGGCTCATTCTGGAACCGCTCGCTACTTCCGAGACGAAGTCTTGCGCCGTTTTGACCTTGATATGATGGCTTCTCTCCATCCGGCCAAGTTTCCACCTCAAAAACCCGGCCGCTTGAGGCCCTGAATATTCAACCCGATTGCGGACAAAAACCAAATTGGAGCTTCGAACCCGCTCGATCAGATAGTCAATCTTTCCTTCCTCGGTGGTTAAATCCCTTGTTGCATAAAATTTCTGAACAATGGCAGGGATTCCAGCGCGGTCATCGAGACAAAGCGGTTGTTCTGTTACGCTAGCTCCATTTAACAGGACAACCTGCTTCGAAGCACACCCTAAGCACAACAAAAGAAAGACAACAAAACTCGCCCGTTTCATCTTGTTACTATTTCACTTTTTACAATGCTCAATTTATAACCGCCAAAAGGGGACAGGTACACAGCTACACTGCTGTACCTGTCCCCTTTTTCAATGATCTTGTGTGGTCTTCATTAAAGCAACTTCCGCTGCTTCTCGAACAATAGGAACACGGGACTGAACCATATAATTCAGCATAGAATAAAAATCTTTTAAATGCAACTCCACGATTAAAAACACGCCGCAAACGGTAAGCCACCTGTCTTGTAATTCTAGAAATTCACGGACGACGTCATCCAAACTTTTCTTCCGCATCTCAGCCCACTCACCCTCATCCAAAATGGGACAAAGCACTCGAGCGAGTTCCGGCTCCAATGCGTTCTCCAAAAGTTCCAATGCATTGGCCTTCACATGTTTGTCAGGTTCCATCTCCACCAGACGATCATAAATCACGCGGATGACGTCGCCATCATACAAAAGCCCTAGAAGCCGAAAGATTCGTTCCAGATTTTCCTCCTGAATCGCTTGAAGGGTCGCCAAAAGATAGTCTTCCTGCGGGTTCGAAACGGATCTGCGGCTCTTGTACTCGTCCAATGCGGTAAGAACGGACTTGTAACTTTCAATCTCGCTCATCACTTCCTTCTTAACAATCCATGGATTAAACTCCCGCAGTTCTCCTCTCGCTCGGATCCGATTCAAAGCACGAATGAGATTGAAACGCAAAGAAAGATTTTTAGTGGAACCAAGGTTGTTTAATAAAATATCCACCGCGCCTTGGGTGCCCAAGGTAGTCAAAATAAGGATGGCCTTACGCTTCGTTCCTATCTCCTCATTTGAATCATTTAAACACTGCGAAATCAGGAGTAAGATTTCTTTTTCTTCGCGACGGAGCACCGCTTTTAAATCCACAGAATGACCTTGCCTGATCTTTAGGAGGCTCATGAGGCGGCGATCGAAAAATCCGTTTTTAGGAACCGCGTCTTCAACTAATAGACGATTCACATCCACATCCTTAAGTTCCAGCGCCTCATATCGAATCATTTCTTCAACCAATTTTCTGACCCGTTGAATGTCCCGCGCGCTCGAATAGAAAGCAAGGCAAGCCGCCGCAGACATTTTCCTCGTAACGGAAGATTTGTGGACGATCAGTTCCTTTAATTTTTCAAACGAATGTTCTCCTTCCAAACTCCCCAAAACATTTGCCGCCTGTCGCGAGGTCAAATGCAAAGCTTTTCTCCCTTCTTTAGGATTCAAGAGCAGTTTCCTGATCGATTGCATGTATTCATCCCGCACAGCCCAAGCCGCCAAAATCCAAAGAGGAGCCAAAATCAAAACCAAAACGCCCAATTTGTCATCCGGGATTCCTAAAAGTGGCGAGGCGAAAGTAATCAAAAGACCCGCAAACCCTTTTGATCCGCGAAAGGCAAGCATGTCAATCAAGGGCTTCACCCGGTACCGCACATGACTTGAAATAGGCAAATAAAGAATTTCTTTTCCCAACTGATTAACCGAGTAATTCATGCCAAGATCATAAATCCTCACTACCGATGAAATAGTGATAACGGGCCAAAAAACTGTGGCGCCCGCGCCAAAACAAAGCCCCACGGGAAGGAGTAAAAGCGATATGCCGATTCCCAAATGCCTCAAAGCATAGCTTGTGACCACCAGTTGAAGAAAAAAGGAAACGCCATTTAAAAGAGCGGAAAACCCGCCGAAAAAAGCGGTTCTCGCGTTCTTCTCTAAAATCGTGTTCTCGACCACTGAATTCCATTGATTATCCAAAATAGTTGAGGACGCCTTTGCAATCATGACCAAAGCGACAATCAAAAGTAAATATCGGGATTCAATGAGTAGGCTCCACGTTGATTTCCGCTTTTCTCCAGCAGTTGAAGCGAAAGTGTCCTGTTCCCGTCTGCGAGCGCCTGCGGGAAGCGTTTTCTCATATCTCCAAATGGCATTGACCACAAAGATACAAGACCCAAGGAACACTGCGGCTATCAGCAAGAGATTTTCAGTACCTATGCGCTCGGCAAAACGGTTCGTTACCAGGCCGCCAATAATCCCTCCGAGACTCCCGCCACTAATGGTAAAGCCAAATAGGCGCTTCGCTTCTTGGGGATTAAAAATGTCGTTTGCGAGCGTCCATCCTTGCGTCACAATCGTAATGGAATACACCGCCACCCAAAAGTAAAAAAGATATGCCAACCATTCCAGATGTCCCGCCTTAAAAAGCACCCAAAAAATAAGGATGTTCGAAGTAAAAAAACCCGTCGAAATTGAAAATAATACGTTCTTATTTTTAAACCAGCGGAATGCTTTCACATAGGCAAACGTAACAAAAATCAAAAAGAGCCACTCCCCGATATACGCATAACGAAGACTTTCGGCTCCGTGGGTCGTAAGAAAAAGGGAGCTGCGGACCGGCTTTATGATGTAAAGCGTGGCGAGGGAAAAACTGAAATAAAGAAACATGAGAATGGTTTTTCGCCATTCCTCACGTTTAATTTTAACGATGGGTTGAACTAAGCGCGTGATAATATCAAGCATGAAAGCAAAAAGAATTGATCATGAAGGCACGAAGGACGCCTAACAAAACTAACAAAACTTTACTTTCCCCCTCACCTTTCCGCCACATATCGTTAGGCGGATCCGTCCTTTGGCGGATATCCTCTCCCCCTTCGAGGGGGAGAGGGAGGGGTGAGGGGGTTGATCTTGTTAGGTATTTCAAATGCCGTGGTCGATTTCAACAATCGTAAGCGGAGCGTCTTCGGTTCGTTTGGCCAAAACAATTTTAAGCGGAGGTTCGCTCCACCCTTCTTTCGATCCACGCCTTGCTTGGACAAAGAGGGTCATTTCCTCTCCTCCTCCGAGAGGAGGGACAATAAAGGAAAAAGAAGGTGCCTCAAATTCTTGGTGGCCGCTTTCTCCTTGCTTTTTTGCCATCACCTTGGCGCGGTACTGCGATTCTTCTTGCTTGGCGAAACCATGCTGGACGGAAAGATCCGCAAAACGAATTTGATAGGTGACCTCATCTATTTTAAACAAACGAATCTGATCGAGCGGCGTGGCGCGAGAAAACCAATAACGGCCAATAATATCGCGACGGGCATTTAAAATTTCGGAGAGAATCTTTGTGTTCTCAGGATCAGAAAATTCGGCAGTCTCAACAATGGATCGAACATCTTCGTCGGAAAAAGACATAATGATTTTCGCCGCCCAAAAAGCATCCCCGCGCGTTAACCGACGAAAGACCTCATAAGGCAGCTGGGTCTTCCATTCACGCGGGTCAAACTCGGCATTATCAAAATAACCGAGTTCCGGATAAGGAATTTCGCGATTGAGCGAATCCCACTTTTTTTCCCACGGTTTCTCAACCACCTTCAAAGTCGGGGCTGTTTTCCCAACTTCAAACCAGTCCACGATATGTTCATAGCCCGCCGCTGGAACCTTGGGATGAGAAGAGGCACTCCCCAAAGTGGAACCGAAATCAATCAGGTAGTGTTTCAAGATTGGCTTGCCATCCTCAAGCTCAATGACATCTAGCGTATTCCCTTCGCGCAGATCGTAATGATTTAACCAAGAGCCGAAGACGCGAAGGGCCCGAAGTGAACGACGGTCCTCGTGGAGAATCAAATCGTCCGGATCGGAACTGCGGTGTCCCTCAAAGTCCATATAACCTTTATGGTTCCGGAGAATTTTGCTTGCCGAGGCGCGAACCAATCCACCCTTTAACTTGGGAACTTTCTCAAGAAGCTCTTCCAGCGCTTCTTGGGTAAGAGGTTTCTTGAAACCGTCTTCGTTATAATAGGTGGCTTTCGCATCAGGCGTAAGGATTTTCGGATCAAAACGAACCAAGTAGTATTCGGCTACGTGATAACCAAAAGCATAAAAGAACTTGTGGGCAATGATCTCGGCTGAAGTAGTCATCTCGGGATTATCCTTTGGATCAAACTTAAGTAAGTAACGATCTCCTTTCTCGTCCTCAATCAAGAAACCCGCCGTCACTCCTTCCGTCTTACCCTTGAGCACACGCCAGGAACCAGATGGATCAGGACCGGCACCCTGAGACGGACCTTTCTCGAGTGAGCCCCGCGAAAGGTGCTCCTTCCCATGCCGATTGACAAAAAATCCAGAATCGGGGACCTCGTCAAATGGGTTGATGTCAAGTGCCTCGTGTTTCTCACGCGTCACGTCATCGGCCAATTGGTCAAAACGAAGCAAATGGGCAAAGGGTTCGTAAAGAATACGGTCAAAAAATTCGCGGTAGAAGCTTGTCTCGCGCTTTTTAATGTCTTTGTCAAGCTCCTCGAGCGTAACACCAAAAGCGGGCAGAGGAGACAACACGCCAAGGACAATTGCGATCATTAAACCCCCGAAGGAGACACCTTGGGTCAAGAGACGCTTCTTTCTCATCCGGTCTTCCCTATCGTTAAAATGATACTTTCGTATGGGTTCCAACATTCCACCCCTCGTTGCCGCGCGCAATCGCAACCGAGAAAATAGTGCGGCGCCGAAACTTGACATTGAATCCACCGCCATAGGAAAACTTAAGTTCTTCCAATCCAAAATCTCCAAGCTCTCCAAATACCTCTCCCACATCAAACAAAATAAAGGCATCGCTTGCGAAATCGCTGTATTCATAAATATTATACCGATACTCGAAATTGGCCGCCAAGAGTCCCTCCTCAAAAAATCGGTTATACCGATAAGAGCGCAGAAGCTCGCTTCCATCTGAGCGGTCGGATCCGCCCAAGCGCGACAGATTGAAAAATGGAATTTCATCTCCTCCCAACTCTTGATTTTTTTCGGCAACAAGGCGAGCGGCAAAGATACGACGATCGGAAAAAATGGAAAAGAAATGGCTCACAGAACCCGCCACCTTCAAATAATGAAAATCGTTTCCGTCCGTGTCATGAAAATAAGAAAACTCAAGCGCTTCCCGGCCTCCTCGCTTTGCATCATTTTTGTGATCACGATTATCGTGGATGAGTGAAGCAACGAGACCAATCAAATCCCCGCCGTTAATACCCGGAACGCTCGCGATTGGAAAATGCTCCTTGATTTTTCCGACACGCTCGCGGTTTCCATTGCCGATGTTCATTCGCTGATAAACAAAATTGGCGCGGCCATCCACCGTTTGCGCAAAAGGATAACCGAGGCCCGTGCTGAACTTCAGTTCCTCCGGCTGATAAGTCGAATACTCTCCCAAACTGGTGTCCTGCCCGATACCGAAAAAGCTTTCAGCCGAGCTGCGCGAATAACGGACCTCGCCATCATGTAATATGGCGGTTGTTGGCGATTCAAGCCTGTAACGGCCTCCTGCTTCCACCGTCGTCCCATCAAAATCTTTGTTGGGTGTCCAGCCACCGAAACCCTCGAGCGATACATAAGGTTGTTCTAATTGGAGCAGTTTCTCGAACTCAACGCGACCTTCGAGGCCTACCGTGCCGAAACTGCCCGTGGTAGGACCTTTCAGCTTGGGATAAATACCGTGAGAATGAAGTTCGTCAAAAAACCAAATCACCTTGTCATCCATATGCTTACGCTCAACCCATTCGGCAGTCTTACCTAAACCGTAGCCAACAGGACGAAGGGGTTGTTCCAAAACGCGCGCCAGAAGCCGATTTCGGTCGCGCGCTCGAGCGGTTTCCAGTTGCACTGCTTCGGGATACTTAAAGACGGGGGCATAAGGATCGTACGGAATTTCTTCTTGGGCAGAAAGCGGCGTCGCTTGGGCAAGCAAAAGAAAGGTTAAAAAGAAGAAAAGGCGGCTAACGTCATTGGTTTTTTTAAAGAACTGCATCACAGAAATGGGTTTGCCTTTCTCATTTGGTACAAAAAAGATAGGATCTGCGTTTTTGTCCGCTCCCATTTATTTTCGATTTTAGCGTCTTCGTGACCATGTCTACGAGCAAAATCATACACATACTCTTTCAAATGTCCATACTGAAACGGCCGAAAACCGTGCGCCTTCATTTCTTGGTAAGCTTTCTCGGCTTGCCATCCTTGCTTTGCAATCCGCCAGGAAGCGATCACAACGCCCGTACGTTCCTGGCCATGCTTGCAATGCACCAAAATGGGCCTCCGTTCCGGCGACTCAATGAGTTCAATGACTTTCGAGATAACCTCATCGTCCGGATAATCCCAACCGCTCCAAGGAATCGGAATCAGGTCGATCCCCAATCGCCTTAACCGTTCCTCTTCCGCCTTCGCGCGGTGCTTATTGTTGTCAAAACTGACGACGGTTTTAATCCCCAATTCTTTAAGATAAGGAGATGCTTCTTCGGAAATCAAACCACTCCGATAGACGCCGGGCGCCGCCTCGTGAAAATTGACCGCCTTTTCTTTCAATTCCTCTAAAGCAGTTTCTTCCTGGGAAAAAGCAAGCCTGGGACTCACCCAAGCGCCAGCTACAAATACGGCTGATATAATAAAAGGAAGTCGAGGAATTCTCAAACACTTTCTCGAGAAGAAACTCGCAACACTCCCCACTAATAAAATCGACTCTTTCACAAAAATATTTAACGGCCTAAATGGGTTCAAGGTCAAAGGCATCCCGAATCAAGCGGACGTTCCGCGCCTCACCCTCGATTTGCACCGCCAACACGTCAAACCGGACTGATGGACACAGCTTGGGATGCCGAGCTAAATACCAAGAGGCAAGACGAACCAGTTGCTTCCTCTTACGCTTGTTCACCGCTTCTTCGGGTAAACCAAAAGTGCTGTCGCGCCGAGTCTTGATTTCCACAAATGCGAGCGTGCCCCCATCATCGGCGACAAGATCAATTTCACCAAAGGGAGACCGAACATTTCGTTCAAGAATTTGGTAACCTTGTTCTCTAAGATAGCCTTCGCCGATTTGCTCGCCCAACTTGCCCGTCGTTCGATTAAGCGACTTTGGAGTCATGCCATCCCCTCCACAGAAGAAAAACGCGCCACGGGCCGAAAACTGAACCGGTGGATTGGAGAAGGGCCGTGCACCTCAAGCGCCGCAATGTGAGCGGGGGTGGGATAGCCTTTGTGATGCCTGAAACCGTAATCAGGATACTTGCGATCATACACTTCCATCATTTCATCCCGGGTCACCTTCGCCACAATGGAAGCAGCTCCGATGGATATCAATTTTTGGTCTCCATTAATCACTGGAAGCTGACGAATTGGTAGATCCACTTTTAAGTGGCCGTCAATCAAAAGAAGATCGGGAGTGATCGAAAGGGCGAGTACCGCTTTCCGCATGGCGAGAAGCGAGGCTTTCAAAATATTAATCCGATCAATTTCCTCTTGACCCACCACTCCAATTCCGACTACCGATCGACTCACAATTTGCCAGAAGAGTTTTTTGCGAGCGCGAGGAACAAGCGCTTTGGAATCGCGAATCCCTTTCAATTGAACGGCTTGGGGAATAATACAAGCAGCCGCTACGACTGGACCTGCCAGAGGACCGCGGCCCACCTCATCGACACCGGCCAACAGGCGAAAACCTTCCCCGTGCAAAACTGACTCGAACTCGCCGTAGCCGTTTTTCACTTAAACCCATCCTCCTCCCCCCTTGTTCGCCACAAAGCGTTGGCGCAATCCGTCCCAAAACGCTTTGTGGACGAATCTCGCCGCGTTTTGTGGCGGATGGGGGAGGATTCCGCCAGAAAACGTGGCGGATCCGCCCCGAATTTTGGCGGAAAAGGTGGGGGGTTAAAGCCTTTTTTGATATCACCCCCATCCCTGCCTTCCCCCATTAAGGGGGAAGGAGAGTCACGGTAGCGCAAAAACGGTCAAACTGAGTAAATAATTCAGGATCTCGAGCCTCGTTTGTACCGCAAATAATAAAGCCTTGCCCGGCGAACTTTGCCTTTCGTAACCACCTGAATTTTCTCAAGCAAAGGTGAGTGAAGTAAAAAAACCTTCTCCACAATATCATCCCTTACCTCCTTCAAAACGGTGAAGGTGGCGCTCGTTCCGCGGCCGCGCTTCCGAATCACAGTTCCTTGAAAAATTTGGATTCTTGTCTTATCTCCCTCATGAACCTTAAGACTTACCTTTACTTCATCGCCCACATGAAATTCAGGAACGGATTTTTTCAAGTAGTCCTTTTCGATGAGATCGATCTTTTTCATGGTGTACTACCTTCGCTTTCTCCAATCATTCTTCGCCTGTAAGAGTAAGTCGGGACGAAATTTCTTTGTCATCCTGCGCGCTGCTTCGCTCCGCCAAGATTCAATCCGCCTGTGATCCCCCGAAAACAAAACCTCCGGAACTTTCCAACCGCAAAACTCACGCGGCCGCGTATACTGAGGAAAATCGAGCTCGCCATCTTCAAATGATTCGGACTTAAGCGAAGCCTGATTTCCCAACACACCGGGCACGAAACGCATAATCGCATCCATAAAACAAAGTGCGGGAAATTCTCCCCCCGTCATGACAAAATTTCCGAGCGAGATTTCCTCATCCGCCAAATGTTCGTGAACTCGCTCATCAATTCCTTCATAGTGACCGCAAATAAAAATTAAATGTTCCCTGCGGGCGAGTCTTTTAGCCGTCGCTTGATCGAACACATGACCTCTCGGTGAAACTAAAATGCGCCAACCCTTACCGCCAATTTTCTTAAGACAATCAAAGATAGGCTGAATCATCATCACCATTCCGGCGCCGCCGCCAAAGGGCTTTCCATCGCAGGTTCTTCGCTTGTCCAGCGCGTAATCCCTTAAATTATGGATCCGAATCCGGACATGGCCGCGTTTTTGAGCCTGTCTCGCCATGGATTCGTTGAGCGGCGCTTCCAACAATTTTGGAAAAAGGGTAAGGATATCAATTTTTAAACGAGCTTCCTTATTTCGTGCGCTCATTCCTCTTAAGAAGACTTCTCACGGTCTCCGTTGGCTTTGCTCCTTTGGAGATCCAATTTTTAATTCGGTCTATTTTCAGCTCAATCCGCGCTGGATTTCGCCTCGGGTCATAATAACCAACTTCTTCAATAAACCGGCCGTCGCGCGGCATCTTCGCATCGGCCACGACAACGCGCCAGTGCACTTTCTTCCTTGTACCTAATCGCTTCAATCGAATGTGAACCGCCAAAGCAACCCTCCTCTTCTAAGTCAAACGTTAAAAGTGAAAAGTAAAAAGTGGTCTATCGTTTATTTTTGACTTTTAATTTTTTACTTTTGACTTGTTACTCTCTTTCTCTTTTTATAGATGCGCCTAATGCTGAAAGTTTTTCCTCAATTCGTTCGTAACCGCGATCTAAATGGTACACGCGATGGACTTCCGTCGTCCCCTCTGCCGCAAGGCCCGCCAATACCAAAGCGGCGCTCGCTCGAAGATCCGAAGCCATAACGGGTGCTCCGCTTAAACGTTTGACACCGTGCACAATCGCACTTGAACCTTCCAAGAAAATTTTTGAACCCATTCGGTTCAGCTCGCTGACATGAATAAAACGGTCGGGATAAATTTTTTCTGTGATGACGCTAATCCCCGGAGTAAGTGTTGCAAGGGCCATGATCTGCGCTTGCACATCCGTGGGAAATCCCGGGTAAGGAAGCGTCGTTATTTCTACAGGACGAAGTAAGCCGTTTCGCCTGACTCGAACGGAATTCGCCGTCGCGTTTACGACCACGCCCGCTTGTCTCAACTTGTCAATGAGGGCGCGATTGTGTTCTGGATTACAGTTCCGAACCGTTACATCACTCCCGCGGGTCATGGCTCCAGCTACCATAAATGTTCCCGCCTCGATTCGGTCAGAAATAACGCTGTGAGTCGCCCCACAAAGTTTCCGAACCCCTTGAATTTCAATAAGATGCGAACCTTGACCTTTAATCTTAGCCCCCATTTTAACGAGAAAATCAGCTAAATCAACTAATTCTGGTTCGGACGCCGCATTCTCAATGTATGTAGTTCCCTTGGCCAAGGCAGCGGCCATCATCACATTAGCCGTTGCAAGGACTGAAGAACCAAAGCTTCCACCCAAATAAACTTCAGCTCCACGAAGGCTTTTTGCAGCACGGGCTTTCACATAACCATGCTCAATCGTTATATCGGCTCCAAGAGCTTCGAGCCCCTTTAAATGAAGATCGATGGGCCGCGCACCAATGACGCAACCACCTGGAAGCGACACCTCAGCACAACCCAAACGCCCGAGCAGCGGCCCTAAAACGCACACGGAAGCGCGCATCGTACTGACAAGGCTGTAAGGTGCTACAGGCCTCAGAGTGTTTCCCGGTTTGATTTCAATCACATGGTCTGCCTGATTAACTTTGGCGCCCAACACGCGCAGCAGCCTCACCATCGTCGTAACATCCCGCAAACTGGGGACATTCTCAATGCGGGAAGCTTCCTCTCCAAGGAGCGCTGCTGCCATAATGGGAAGCACGGCATTTTTAGCCCCGGAAACAAAAACCTCGCCCTTTAATTTTTTCCCGCCGCCAACGACAATCTTATCCATTTTGTTAGACCGCTGCCTTCACTGCTGAGACGAACCGATTGATGCCAGTATCATCTTTGAACATCTTAACCGATCCAAACTCATTGGCCTCTAAAATTTCCGAAACAGAAGATGCTTGCCCCAATCCCACTTCGAAGAAGACATATCTGCCCGGTTTCAAAACTTCTCTCGCCCTGCTTGCAATCCGCCTGAAAAAATCGAGGCCGTCCACGCCGCCGTCAAGCGCCGCGCGCGGCTCAAAATGAATCTCGGGCTGAAGATTCTCGAGATCCTGAGACGTTAAATAAGGAGGGTTGGAAATAACCGCATCAAACAGAGGCGCTTCGGCTCCAAGCCAAAGGTCTGTTTCGACAAAATGAATTCGATCACGCACACCGTTTCGATCGGCATTTTCTCTGGCGTACTGAAGCGAACACCCTGAAATATCGGTGGCTGTAATCAGCCAATCAGGGCGTTCCTGAGCCAGGCTGATAGCAATATTCCCAGATCCAGTTCCCACATCCAACAAATGTACATCCCCCTCACCCTTCCCTCTCCCCCTCCCAGGGGGAGAGGATAGAGGTGAGGGGGTGACGCAACACGCAAATTCCAAATCCAATTCCTGAAGTACAATCTCAACCAACACTTCGGTCTCGGGCCTCGGAATCAAGCACCCTTCGCCAACTTCAAGAACTGCATTCCTAAAAGGAACATTCCCGAGCAGATATTGGAGCGGACATCTCCCGGCGCGTTCTCTTAAGAGCAACTCATACTGTTCCTCTTGTGCTTCATTAAGCTTCGTCCAAGGATCCAGATAAAGCAAAAAACGAGGCCGTTTGAGCACATGGGAAAGGAGCTCTTCGGCAGAAATTCTTGCCTCAGGAACGCGTGAGGATTCCAAGAAATCAATTCCCCATTTAAGAAAACTAGAGGCGGTTTCATTAGTCCCCTTTTCATCCCTCACCCCAACCCTCTCCCCTAGGGAGAGGGGAGGATGAGGGGAATTTCTGAAGCTTATGAAACCCGGTCTGGTAACCATAATTAAAGGGCTTCGAGCCGTTTCGCTCGGTCTTCTTTTCTTAATGCAGTGATCATCTCGTCAAGGTCGCCGTCTAAAATATCGTGCAGAGCATGAAGGGTGAGTCCGATCCGATGATCCGTCACTCGACTGTCCGGAAAATTATAAGTTCTGATTTTCTCGCTACGATCGCCGCTGCCAACCTGCTTCTTCCGATTCGCCGAAATGGCGCGCGCCTGTTTTTCCTGCTCCCTTTCGAAAAGCCGTGCCCGAAGAACTCGTAGTGCCTTATTCTTATTTTTAAGCTGGGAGCGCTCGTCCTGACAGCGAACGATCAATCCCGTTGGAAGGTGCAAGATCTGTACCGCAGAGTCTGTTGTGTTTACGCCTTGGCCTCCGGGACCGCCCGCGCGGCACACTTCAATCCGAAGATCTTCTGGTTTGATATGGACCTCCACTTCATTCGCTTCTGGTAAAACAGCGACGGTGGCGGCGGAGGTATGAATCCGACCGCTTGCTTCCGTTTCAGGAACGCGCTGTACCCGATGAGTTCCGCTTTCAAACCGAAATTTCTCATAGGCCCCGTTCCCTGAAACCCCGAAAATAACTTCCTTAAAACCTCCCTTTCCAGTAGGATTTGTGCTGATGACTTCCATCGTAAGCCCATAC
>JACQQP010000140.1 GCA_016206945.1 Candidatus Omnitrophota bacterium
GCTCAGGGTGGTGAGCTTGTCGAACCAGACGGTGAGCGAAGTCGAACCGTTGCCAATTTCAATTGTCGCTCACCACAGTGCTGAGCGAACACACAAAATCAAATGAGTCGAAGCACTAGAATTATTTTAAAAGGAACTTGACTGCTGCGAGGACTTCTTCGGCGTGGCCGTCGACTTTAACTTTTTGGAAAATCTTCTTAATCTTAAGGTCGGAACCAATGATAAAAGTGGTGCGTTCGATTCCCATAAACCTGCGACCCATAAATGACTTTTCCTTGTAAACGCCGTACTTTTTGGCCACCGTCTTGTCATCATCGGAAAGAAGAGGAAATGGAAGTTTATATTTGGTGATAAATTTTTCGTGAGAATTAATAGAATCGAAACTCACACCGTAAATTTCAGCGTTGATTCCTTGAAATTTTTTCCGAAGATCCCGAAAATTACAAGCTTCTTTCGTACAGCCCGGCGTGTCATCCTTCGGATAGAAATAAAGAACGAGATGCTTTCTCCCCATAAAATCGGAAAGACTCACCTTCCCTCCATCGCTTGAGGGAAGTGTAAAACCCGGAGCTTTGTCTCCTTCTTTGAGTGTCGCCATAAGCTAAAATGCTACAAGCTGCAAGCTGCAGGCTCCACAACCATGCCGCTTGAAGCCTGAAGCATGAAGCGAATCATAATGCTTCTCTCACTTCTTTCGTTGCTTCCACCATCACGCGGAGCTTGGCTTTGGCCTCTTCCACTTCGCGGGTTTTAAGACCGCAATCGGGACTCACATAAATTTTTTCTTTTGGAATGATTTTTAACGCCTTTTGAATCCGCGCTTTCACTTCTTCTTTCGATTCAACACGATGACTGTGAACGTCTACAACACCCAAACCAATGTCGCGCGTAAAAGGAGTTTTCTTGAAAAGGCCGAGCAAATCAAACTCATTGTTCGAAAGCTCAAGATCAATCTGGTTCACTGGAAAATCCAGCATCTTTGGATAAATCTTCGGAAAGTCTCCGTAACAAATATGGGTCAGTGTGTAGGCCTTAAGCCCCTTCGTGACAATTCCCATCGCCTCAATTGCCAGCTCAAGCTCCTCAGGCCGCACCGAAACCGCAGGCTCATCAATTTGAATGTGCTGAGCTCCCGCCTCTTCTAAATCTTTGGCTTCTTCATGGACGACCTCCGCCAAACGCAAACAAAAATCCCGCCGCGAGGGATAATGCTCATCAAAAGACCAGTCCATAATCGTATAAGGCCCGGTCAGCATTCCTTTCACAGGTTTTTTTGTAAGACCTTGGGCAAACTTAAACCACTCAACCGTAACGGGATTGACGCGCTCAATTTCAGCGACCGCAACGGGCTTCCGGTAATAACGATTCCCATAAGAGCGAACGAGTCCGCTGATCTCAAATCCCTTAAAATTCTCCGCGAAATACGTCACCATATCTCCACGATACATTTCGCCATCCACCAAAATGTCAATTCCAATTTCATCTTGAAATTCAATCCACTCACGTGTCGCTTTCCGCTCAAGTTCTTCAAGTTCTTGTCTTGATATCTGATTTTTCGAAGATTGAAAACGCGCTTTGGTCAAATATTCCGGCTTTGGAAAACTTCCGACCGAGGTCGTGGGTAATAACGTCATCCCAACCACCTCCTTTTTCGATGAAGCCAACTGTTTGTCATCCCCGCGCAGGCGGGGATCCAGAGTCCCTGGATTCCCGCTTCCGCGGGAATGACAGGCGCATGTTTTTCTAAAGCAGGTGATGGGAACATTAAACGCTTGCCTCCCGCAATTGCTTTGCGACGTGAGTTAATAGTTCCATTTTCTTTACGGCGTTCGAGCGCGGAAGAAATTCGAGAGAATGATTGGTAGAAAGCCAAACCTGCTCGAAGCTGACATGTTCCCCGAGATCATGAATGGCTTGGCTTAAGTCACTCTCAGATTCCATTTTCGTATTCCGTGCGTCAATAATTCCAGCCATCACCTTCTTAGCGAAAGAGGCGCTTTTCAAAACGGCCCAATTTTTATGCCCCTTCGAAAGGTCAAAGCCAAAACGCTCAACACCGATATCCAATATCTTTGGATAAAGGCTCTCCAGCGTTCCGAAATTGAGATTCAATATTTTTTCCGATTTAGAAAGTTGAGCGGTCAGAATCTCATAAACCTTAATGAAAAGCGAAAGGTCTTCTTTATGATTCAATAGGGCCGGCTCGTCAAATTGAATATACTTTGCTCCCGCTTCTTCCAGGGCCGCAGCCTCTTTGTGAAGGATGTGCGCCAGATCAAAAGCCAGTTGTTTAAACTCACGATAGAAACGGTTCCGCGAAAGTTTCGCAATGGTATAAGGTCCCGTCAAAACCACCTTCACAGGCTTTGTGCTCTTTTCTTGGGCGAATTGGAAATCAGAAACGAGGATGGGTTTCACATATTCAAGGCGAGTTTCAACAATCGGCTGGCGGTAAAACGTATTCGTATCAAAATATCGAATCAAACCATGAACTTCAAACCCCGTAATTCCGCGCGCGATATAAGTTAATGGATCGTCCCAACGGATAAGACCGTCTGTGATGATGTCAAGCCCTGCTTGAATCTGCTCGCGGATCGCTTCCTCGGTCACTTCATTTCTCAGTTGATCCAAATCCTCGTCAGAAATTTCACCTTTATCTAACTGGTGAAGCGCGCGCCTCAGTTTCTGTTCCTCGGTGGCATCACCAATTTTGGGATACGCCCCCGCAATGGTTGTCTCAAGTGGCATAAGACCCCTCTAACTGCAATGCGGAATGCAGAGTGTGGAATGCGGAATGGTCATGAGTCAATCCTACTCTCCCGTGCCGTTCTAATCGAAGAAACCGTCATAGCCAAAATCTCATTTGCTTGTTCCATCAGATCCTTAACTTCTCTTATATTCATAATTTCACCTTCAACCAGCAATTCCAACCAGTAAAGGGATTCATCAGCTTCTTCTTCCACAATGCCCATCTTGTAAATAAAATCTGCTTGGGATTTAGCGCGACAAGCAGCACGGTAATTTGCTCCTACAGAAGTCCCTGAACGAAGAAGTTGACCGCCGATAACATCAGCCTTCTTAAGCTTTGGCAACTCATCCACAAACTTGATAATTTCCAATGCAAACCGTTTTGTTTTCTGCTGCAACTTATTAATATGAGCTGTCATTCCGCACTCCGCATTCCGAATTCCGCATTATTTTTCATTGTCCGCCGTCATTTCCAATGGAGTCGACGGGACATTCCGCCTTCGCCTGCATGCAAAGCTTCTCTTCTACATGTGTCGTAGGTTGTTTTGACACGTAACTATACCCCTTATCCGCATTCCGATTAAAATTGGCAGGGGCCGTTTGACGGCATAAGTCGCAGTCGATACAAGTCCTATCGACGTAATACCTTCCGCTCGCGTTCTCAAGCAGCCTTTGAGTCCGATTAGCCATTCATCCAGTCCTCGCTAACGCCCGAGAACGCATCGAAAGCACGAACGAATAAAGAGGCATTGTATCGCTTCTCGTGAAGTTTGCAACCTTAAAAACCGCTGGAAAAAACAATCAAGAGGACTTACTTTTACGGGAAAGATAACTCAGAACGTCTTTGATAATCACAATGCTGTAAGGCGTCCCATCGCTCGCCAAAACCGGCACGTGACGGCAGCCTCCCATCGCCATTCGATTCACCACAAAAGCGATCGCAGCATCTTCGGTCACATATTCGGGATTGCGGGTCATAATCTCTTTTACTTTCACCTTGGCAAGATCTTTATACTTTCCCGCAACCCGAAGGAGGAGGTCTCGACTACTTATGATACCGACCAATTTTTTATGGTCATAAGCCAAAATGCAACTTTTGTTTTCCTTTTGGAGGATTCGAACTACTTTTTGAATCGTGTCTTCAGGGCTGCACACGAGAAGATCCTTCCCGGTTAAAAGCTCGGAGACGGGATCTTTCATAATGGCCGTTTGAATATGATCACCCCTTTTGGGCTGTGGAAGACCCGTCTGCATCAGGGAATGGAGACACAGCTCGCAGCGGTCCTGACCCAAAATGTTGTCAAAACCGCATGAAGGACACTTGATGCTCGGCTTATTTAACTGAGCCATCTGAAAATTTCTCCAATACACAACGGCTCATCCTGAGGGGTCGAAAACCCCTCGACCCCTCATTTAACTGTCCAGGTGTCTGAGCCATAAATGAGTTCCTTAAGATCTCCTTTGCCGCGCTTCTTGATGGCCTCCTCCACTTGTGCGTTCAGCATCTCGTCGTAAGTAGGTTTCTTAATATCGCGGAAGACGCCAAAAGGGACCGGCATGGAAGGATATTCCATCTGCGTCAAAAGATAAGCATAATTGGGTTCGGGGTCGTTTTCGTTATGAATTAAAAAACCCTTTGAATCCATTCCCTCTTTGTAATCAACCACCTCGGGCTGAAGACCTTTTAAGCGAATTGCTTTATCCCTATTTTTCCCAAAAATGAGTGGTTTTCCGTGTTCCAAAATCACCATGCGGTCGTCTCGCATATCGCGTCCGGTCACGGGCTCGAAAGCCTTATCGTTGAACACATTGCAGTTCTGATAAATTTCAACGAACGAAACTCCCTTGTGATTCATGGCCCGCTCCAGAACCGATCCCATATGCGTCGGAACGCTGTCTAAAGTCCTTGCAATAAAGGTTGCCTCGGAAGCAATCGCAATACAAAGCGCATTGATCGGATAGTCTATCGAACCCTCTGGCGTTGACTTAGTCACCTTACCGATGGGTGACGTGGGCGAATACTGGCCTTTCGTAAGTCCGTAAATCCGATTATTCACAAGCAAGATGTTGAAATTGATATTGCGGCGCATGGAGTGGACGAGATGATTTCCACCAATGCTAAGCCCATCGCCATCCCCTGTAAGCACCCAGATGGAAAGATCGGGATTCACGCAACGCAGGCCCGTTGCAATCGTCGGCGCCCGGCCGTGAATCGAATGAAATCCATACGTGTTCATATAATATGGGAAGCGGCTGGAACAGCCAATTCCAGAAATAAAGACATACTTCTCTCTTGGCAGATCAAACTTTGCGAGGGTCCGCTGCATCGTCGCTAATATGGAATAGTCCCCGCACCCCGGACACCAGCGGACTTCTTGTCCGGAAATGAAGTCTTCTCTCGCATGAGGCGGTTTTTTCGCTGCTTCTTGAGCCATTTAGATGAACTCCCGAATCTTTGCTTTTATTTCTTCCACTTTAAACGGCTGACACTGAATTTTATGCATACCTACTGCGTTAGTTCCAGGATAAGCACTTCGAATCAACATGAGAAGCTGGCCTGAGTTCAACTCAGGAATTAAAACTTTCTGGAATTGGCCCAAGATTTTTTCCAAATTTTTTGGAAACGGATTTAAATAATTTAAATGAGCCTGAGCGACTTGAATTCCCTCGGCTTTTAAATCAGCAATTGCTTGATAAATAGGGCCAAAAGTCCCACCCCATCCCAACACAATCAATTTTCCTGATTGCGGACCAAGAACCTCCTGCTCAGGAATATCGTTGGCAATTCCTCTGATCTTGTTCGCACGGTAATCGACCATCTTCTGATTGTTTGGTCCGTCATAGCTTACGTTACCGGTCAAATCGGCTTTGGAAAGTCCGCCGATTCGGTGCTCCAGTCCCGGCGTTCCCGGAATGGCCCACGGCCTTGCAAGCGTTTGAGGATCACGACGATAAGGAAGAAAAGGTCCATTCGCGCTCGCCGGATGTTTCGCTTCAATTTTTGGAAGCGAATCAAGTTCGGGAAGTTTCCAGGGCTCAGCGGAATTCATAATGTCCGCTTCCGATAAGAATATCACGGGCGTCATATATTTGATCGCAATTCGAACTGCTTCGATCGCCATCCTAAAAGAGTCCGACGCCGTTTTCGGAGCCACCACGGCAATCGGAGATTCCCCATTTCGACCGAAAAGGACTTGCAAAAGATCACCCTGTTCTGTTTTGGTCGGCATCCCTGTACTCGGGCCGCCGCGCTGTGCATCAATCACAACGAGCGGAAGTTCCGCCATCACCGCCAAATTAATGGCTTCCGACTTCAAACAAATTCCAGGACCGCTTGTTCCCGTTATTCCCAGCTGTCCCCCGAAAGAGGCGCCAATGGCAGAACCCACCGCGGCGATCTCATCTTCGGCTTGAAACGTTTTGATGCCAAAATTTTTATATCGCGCTAACTCATGCAAAATATTGCTCGCAGGGGTAATCGGATAAGAGCCATAAAAAAGCGTCTTTTGAGCCAGGTGCGCTGCGGTGATGAAACCAATTGCCGTCGCCTCATAACCCGTAATTTTCCGGTACGTCCCGGGTTCAAGCTTCGCTTCCTTGATATGATACTGTACGGGCAGGACTTCTGTGATGTCGGCGTAATTGTATCCTGCTTTTAAAACAGCAACGTTTGCACTGGCAATTTCAGGCCGTTTCCCGAATTTCTTTTGAATCCATTCAATCGTGTGATCCAACGTCCGATCATAAAGCCAAAAAACGATTCCCAGCGCGAAAAAGTTCTTGCAGCGCTCCACCTCCGATAGTTTGAGCGGATGATCTTTCAAGGCATTGGCGGTAAGAGACGAAAGAGGAACCTTAATGACTTGATAATCTTTAAGCGTAATGTCCGTAAGCGGATTCGCTTTCCAGCCTGCTTTTTTCAAGTGCGCTTCGTCGAAGGAATTCTCATTGACGAAGACAAGACCGCCTTTCTTGACATTTGGCAGATCCACCTTAAGCGCCGCGGGATTCATGGCAATCAAAACATCACAAAAATCGCCCGGCGTAAAAATAATCTCCCTTGAAAATTGAATTTGGAAACTGCTCACGCCAGGCAACGTCCCAGCCGGTGCCCGGATTTCAGCGGGAAATTCAGGAAGCGTGGCAAAATCATTTCCCATGACTGCGGCGGTATCCGTAAATTGATCTCCCGCAAGCTGCATTCCATCTCCCGAATCTCCGGCGAAGCGAACCGTAATGGCCCGGGCTTCGGCAAGAGACTTGCGTGTTTTAATTTTCGCTTGATGTTCTAAATCTGCCATGGGTTCCATTATCCCCATCGCCTGACTTCGCCCTGAAGGGCTGATGGTTCATTTATTCGATTGATCCGCCTTTGGCGGATCGTCAGGTGATGAATTTATCCCCCTTCAGGGGTCTCCATAATTTGATCAGGACGCGGCGGTAAATTGTAAACTTCCTGCGGATAAAATTCTCCGAGGAACCGAATCAACGTACGCACCGAAAGGACGTTTACTAAATCCCCTTTGTCATCCACGAGCGGGATGTGATAAAAGCGATGAGAACTCATCAGCTCGATCGCTGTTCCCACTGAATCGGTTGGCTTTAACACAAAAGGATCTTTGGTCATGTACTCACTGATCGGATCTTCCCAATTGACGTCCCTGTCCAGAATTTTTTGAACGACGTCCGTCTCCGTGAAAACACCAACCACCTTCCTGTTCTTAGCCACCACAACGTAGCCTGCCCTACTGCTTTGCATTAAAGCAATCCCTTGCTTTACCGAAGTCTCAGGCGGTGCTTGGACAAGCTTCGGATTCGTGATTTCACCAATCTTGGTTGATTTGATTAAAGTTTCGACTGATTTTGTCGGCATCTATTTACCTAAGCATACGTAAATAAAAAGTTTGTGCACTTTCTTGACAGATACGCCCTCACAACTAGTTCATATTCTAGCGCATTTTACCTCTTCTTGCCATAAGGGAAAATTACCTAGCGGGTGGTTGGGTCAATTTTTCTGGAGAGAGGATTTGTTTGAGTTTTTTCTCGGGCAACAGGTTGCGTCTCAAAATGATTTCCCGAAGCGTTTTCCCTGTTTTGACTGACTCTTTTACGAGTTGAGCAGCTTTGCTGTAACCCATATATGGATTGAGGGCGGCCGCAATTCCATAACTTGCTTCTGCATACTCAAGCGCACGTTTCCGATTTGCCCTGATTCCCGCGATGCAAAAACGCGTAAACACATCCATTGCATTTTTTAAAACCTCAATGGAGGTGAGCAAATTATGAATAATCGTTGGAATCATCACATTTAATTCTAATTGACCTGCTTGTGTCGCCATTGAAATCGCGGCGTCGTTTCCGACTACTTGAAAACATACCATTGTAAGCATCTCGGGCATCACAGGATTAATTTTCCCAGGCATGATTGACGAACCTGGCTGCCTGGCTGGAAGTTCAATTTCATTAAAACCTGTTTTCGGTCCCGAATTGAGAAGACGAAAATCATTGGAAATTTGAATTAAAGTCAAAGCCAATGTCTTAAGTTCGCCGGAAACAGAACTGAAATCCGAAGTGCTTTGCATGAGTTCAAATAAATTGGAGCCGCTTTTTAAGTCAAAGCCTGTGATTTTGTTTAAATTTTGAATCATCTTTGATCGATAAGAAAGCGTTGTATTTAAGCCTGTCCCAACTGCAGAGCCTCCGATCCCAAGTTCGTGTAAGTTCGCTTCTGATTCTTGAATGCGCTTCAATCTTTTCTTAATCAAACTTGCGTAGCCCGAAAATTCCTGACCTAAAGTAATTGGTGCCGCGTCTTGCATATGCGTCCGTCCTGCTTTAATGACTGTTCGAAACTCATTTGCTTTCTTCTGAAGGGCGTTTTGCAATTGATTCAGAACAGGATAAAATTCACGGAGTAATTTAATCGCGGCAATCCGAAGCGCGGCAGGCATGACGTCATTGGTTGACTGACCCATATTGGTATGATCATGCGAATGAATTTTTGTGTGGTCACCTTTTTTATATTTTAAAATTTCCAAGGCGCGATTGGTAATGACTTCGTTGGTATTCATGTGCTGGGAAACACCAGCGCCGGATTGAAATACATCGACGACGAAGTGATCTTTAAACTTGCCAGCCATCACCTCTTCGGAAGCACGAACGATTGCTTTTCCGATTCGAGGATGAAGACGCTTGAGGCTTATGTTTGCCTGTGCCGCAGCTTTTTTAATCGCTGCCGTTGCCCAGACAAAAGCGGGATGAAATCTGAGTCCCGAGATCGGATAATTTTCTACCGCACGGGCGGTTTCGACACCATAATAAGCAGAATTTGGGATCCTTTTTGTTCCTAGGGAGTCACGCTCGGTACGAGGTTTCATGAGTTCCAGAAATTATTCCTCCCCCTCGATGGGGGAGGATAAGGGTGGGGGGAGTGTTTGTTTCATCCCCCCATCCCTTCCTTCCCCCATCCGCCAGAGGACGGATTCGTCCGTTTTTTGGCGAACAAGGGGGGAAGGAATACAGAAAGTTGATAATGAATTAATCTTCACTCAGCGGCCTGCGACCTGCATAGCCATCCTGCACGTCGTGCCAAAAACTGATTCCTTGTTCCCCGAGCCGCCAACATAAACAAACGATATGGTCATCGACCACACCGTAAAAATCAATTAAACCTAAGTCTACGTCCTTTAAGAAACAGCCGTGAGAATGGATTTCGTCCACCACCTCATAAAATTGATCCACCAATCGCCTGTGCCGTGCCATCCATTTCTCAAACTCCGGATCGGGATGGTTAGCGGGACGAGCGCTCACCAATTCATGAGTGTCAATCTGAACTTCCACCTCGGCAATTTGGTCCCGCTTCTCTTGAAGCCTGACTAAAAGTTCTGTTACAAGAGGCAAAAGCTCATTGGCTTCCTCAAGCGTAAATACCTTTACCTCATTCTCATTCATCATATAGCTCCAACCGCGTGAATATAACCCAACGGCTCCCTATAATCAAGCTCTTGCTCAACTCCAACCCGCGCGGGTCCTGTCACATCAAACCTCCCGCAGTGCTCAGGCTCCACCCATCCCCTGCTAGGAAACAATATCGGGCGGCCCATTTCGGTTCACCTTCCGCCTGAGCTTGCGGGAGCCCTGTTTGATGTGCCACCCGCCCCGTACGACAGGGCGTTCTGCGGAGCGCCATTAAAAGAAAAAGCTTCAGTCGGAAGCTTTTTCTTTTAGGTCGAGCACGATGATTTTTGCTGAGGCGAACGGCCTAAAATCATCGCGCGCAGAGAAGCGGAGCAAAATGCCCTGGCGGACGGGACGGGCA
>JACQQP010000017.1 GCA_016206945.1 Candidatus Omnitrophota bacterium
CATTCCTCATGGCCCATCTCCCGTTTCCTAATGGAGAAGAAACGAGCGACAGGATAACCACCTTCTGAAATGCCGTCTTGAGACTATTCGCCAATCGTATGAAATCAAAATCTCCCTTAATTTCATGATCCGGTGTCGAAAAAGCAGCGGTGACCAAACGCGGTGGACTGCGGTAAAGAGTAGCTTCGATCGGCGACTCAATCGTGAGCAGAGTTTTCTGTCTCGCTTTTAGCGAAAATTCATAATGAGCCGATAAAAGCCGAGAGAGGTCAGCCAGTCCCTGTTTTAGTTTCTTCTCTATTCTCATAAGCAGGCGGTAAATCATCTACCGTGATAATGGAATCAAGCCCTCCGTAAGGATTCGATTCGGTTATGTGATGAGAAGGATCCGTTCGCCAGGCATCGTCTACTAAAAATTTGTAGTGATAGGTGCCGGCTGCCAGTGGAATGATTCTTTGCCATAGACCGATGGCACCGTCAACGAGCAACAAAGGTTCTGCCACCCACCGATTAAAATCTCCCGCAATTAAAACCGTAGCCGCTCCAGGACTCATGAGGGAAAAAAGAATTCCACCGAGCACCTTTTTAGGTTTTAAAATTGAGGGTTCTAAAGCCCCTTGTTCTTTGGGCAAAAAATGGAATTGAAACTCGGAAGGGACGGGCGGCATCAATAAGTGTATTTCCTTGCCCTCTTCACCGTGAGCCGTCGGCAATGATTCTTGCCGGGGTTCACTGATTTTCTCAACCTGCGGACTTTCCTCAGCTTGCTCAGCAACTTGCCAGATTAAGCCACGTTCAATGACCTCGATGGCGAGTCCCATGTAATTGCGAAAACCAATCGATTCCCGATCGAAATCGACAATGCTCTTGCCGCTGGCCGCTGCTTCTTTCAAGCGGATATTCTCGTCAATCGTATTAAGAAACATCTGTTCCTGGAAATACTTGCGCACCTCCTGTTGAATTTCACGTGCCAAGCGCGTCCTTCTTTCAAAACGGGTCATCAAAGCATGAATGCGGATTCTGCGGTCCTGAGTCTTTTGAATGGAATCCAAAGTTTCAAATATTTTCGCAAGCCCATGAAGAGAGAAAAAAGAAGGTTCAACCGGAATAATGACCTCTTGTGCAGCCGAGAGAGCATTAAAGGTCAACGGGCCGAGATGGGGAGGTGAATCAATGATGACGTAATCATAAGGATTTGTTAATTGGGCAATCCGCTTCGCCAAAATATGCTCCTGAGACTTCCCTTCTTGAGACCTTTCTTGTTCTATTTTGCTCAAAACAACGTGAGTCGGAACAAGCGATAAATAATCGTTAACGGGAATGATCAAATCAGCGATGGAACTCGTATGTTCTTGGAATAGGTCGTAGGAACTCTTATCGAGAAACTCCGCTTTAATTCCGAGACCGCAAGTCGCATGACCTTGAGGATCTAGATCAATCAGAAGGACCTTTTTCTGAAGAAAGGCAAGAGCAGCTGAAAGATTAATGGCCGTTGTTGTTTTACCACAGCCGCCTTTTTGATTTGCGATAGCGATAATTCGCATGGGACAGTCTCCCCCTTCGGATTATTGAAAGAGACCAAATAAGGATAAATAAACCGGGCGACTGCCTGAACCTACGTTCGCATAGCATTATCGGCTCAAACGAGGTGACTCTGAAGGCAGAAGGGAAAAGTTTAGGGAGAGATCACAAGACGAGTCTGATACTTAAGTCATTTAATCAACATTACTTAGAAGCGTATCAGGTTTTCGAGGCTGACGAGACCGATCACTTCGCGCGAGGAATTAATCACCGCTCCATAAGAAGCATGCTTCGACTGAAGTAGAAAAATCGCTTGCTCAAGGGTGGAATCATGGTTAATAAAAAGCGGAGCTCGTAAGTATTTCGAAAGGGTTTGGGTATCATTTTCTTCGAAAAGAAGATCAAAAACATAAACCATGCCCACCACGAGTGAAGGGATTTCTTCGTATACCAAAACGGCGGGAATCTTTGTGCGTCTCGCTACCTCCTTTACTTCCCCCACCTTAGAGGTTAAAGGAACGCTGGGAAACTTGGCAATGGAGGTCATCACTTCCTCAACCCGCACGGAACTTAGATTGAGAATCGTATCAATTAACTGTTTTTCATGAGCAAGAAGCACACCTCCCTTGGTACTTTCTTCAATCACATAACGAAATTCTTCTCTTGTGACAAAAGGGCTCCGCTTGATGTGAGGTGCGGTTTTCTCAAGTAGGAAATCGGTTAACACGACAAGGAACTTTGAGACACTACTCAAAACGCGTTCTAAAAAACCAAGAATGAAGGCAAACCGATAAATAAAATCGTCTGCCTTGTGACGAAACCAATCCTTAGGAATCGTCTCTGCAAAAATGATAATGAGGAGAGAAAGAATAAGTACAACCAGCCATTCCTGAGCGACCTGAAACTTCTTTTCAAAGACATAGGTGACAAGGCCTGCTACCATCACGTGCATTAAATTGGTCCCGACTAAAATCGTCGTTAGAAATCTTTTCGGATCCTTATGAAAACGCATGATGATCTGTGCGCGCCGGTTCCCCTCATCAGCTAGATGGCGAAGCTTAAGCTTATTGCAAGATAGATACGCCATCTCCGAGCCGGCAAAAAACCCGAGTAGCAAAAAAGAAATTACGATTGCTATGAACGTGAGTGTCATCCCATCACCTGCTTTATCCGCCAAAGGACGGACCTGCCTCGCCGGCAGGCGGGTCCGCCTTCATTGTGGCGGAAAAGAGCGCCTTGTCTTAAATCGTAGCGCTCTTTTATTTCTGAAAGAAATTCTCGCGTTTCTTCGGATTTTTTGGATGATGAAGAAATGCGAGAAAAAGCAGGTGATGGGATCATTTTCTCTTCCTGATTTCTACCTTAAGAATCCGCTGTCTCAATACTTCTTTGATATAAAAATGAATCCCCTTCCAACGCAATGATTCGTGCTGTTTCGGGATCTTGCCAAATTGTTCCAGCAGCCAACCGCTTAGCGTCTCGCTCGTTTCTGAAGCGAGAGTCAGTCCGAGGGATTCGTTTAATTCATGAAGGCCGATTTTTCCATGCACCAGGAATAGATCCTCTCCAATTGTCTTCACCAAGGGTTCTGCCTTGGCGTATTCGTCATAAAATTCTCCAAAGATTTCTTCGAGAATGTCTTCCAGAGTCACCAGTCCCGCTGTCCCGCCATATTCATCAACACAAATAGCAACACGGTTTCCTGTTTTTTGAAATTCCTGAAGAAGTTCATCGATGGACTTGGTTTCGGGAACGTAATTTGGGGCCACCACCAACTCGCGAAGCCGATTCTGATTGTCCAGCATAAACTCTTGAGTCGAAATGACGCCCAGCAAGTTGTCGAGTGTCTTTTCGTAGACGGGGATATACGAAAAATGAAACTGCTTGATGATGGCCACGAGTTTCTCGCGTCCTTCCTCAATATTAAACGTAATCAGATCCGTCCGCGGCGTCATGATCTCGCGCGCCATCCGATTCCCGAGGTTAATTAAATTCTGGATCATCTCGCCCTCTTCTGCTTTCAGCGCTCCCTCTTCCTCACCAATTCGGGCCAGCGCTTTCAGTTCTGATTCGGAAATAAGATCGGCACTGCCGTGTTTCTCTTCCACCAGAAGCGATAAAACGGCGTCCGTTACCCACCGAATGAGTCTTCGAGCTGGAAAAAGAACTCGCGCGATGAAATCAAGCGGAACGGCAGAAAATAAGGCAAACCACTCGTCATACCTTACTGCAAATACCTTCGGAGTTAGCTCGCTGGTAATGACTAAAACAAACGTAAATAAAGCGATCGTCCAGCCCACACCGCTCGGCCCCAACCATTCGATAGAAACCGAGGTAACGATCGCTATGGCCATCGTATTGACCACCATGTTGCCGATCAGAATGGTCACCAGAGTTCTGCGTGGACGATCCAAAAGTTTCGAAATGGTTTTCCATGCATGAGGATGTTGGTTGCTCAACCGTCTTTTTTCAAGTTTTGAAAGTGAAAAAATGGCGGCCTCAGAACCCGAAAAAAATGCGGATAACGCAAGCAATACAACCAGAAGCGCTAGTTGAAGAATCAAATGAGGCATAAATTACGTTTGGTAAAGTTTGTGATCGTGAACGTAATTGAGAACCTCTTTAGGCACCAGGGACGAGAATCCTTTCGTGCGAAGCTCCTCTCGCACTTGAGTGGACGAAATATCCAACGGAACAAAATCTAATAATTCCACGCTTCGAGGCAGATGCCTCGTATCAAAGCCAGGCCGCTTTGCCACGATGAAATGGGCGAGCGAAAAAATAATTTGAATATCCTTCCACTGGTCCAAATTCTTCCCCCAATCGCCGCCCGTCACAAAAAAAAGTTCACTCGGCCTCGGATATTTCGCTCTAAATTCACGTAGGGTATCCACCGTGTAGGAAACGCCTCGGCGCTTGATTTCACAGTCTGCAACTTCGAAATTCGGCTCTCCCTTTATGGCCAGCCGAACCATCTCCAAGCGGGACTCAGGGGAAGCAATGGTTGCACTTTCTTTCTCGCGGAGTGGATGATGGCAAGCAGGAACAAATACAAGCCGGTCTAACTTCAATTGCTCGAGGGCTGCATACGCAAGCGCCAAATGCCCATTATGGACCGGATCGAATGTTCCGCCTAAAATTCCAATTCGCATATTCAAGATGAAGTCATTCCCGAACGTTTTTGTCGGGAATCTATAATGGATTCCCGCTTCCCCTACGGGGTCCCGTAGGGAAAAGCATGCGGGAATGACACCTTTGTTAAGTGCGGATGTGTCCTCGCCCGCGGACGACGTACTTATAAGAAATTAATCCTTCAAGCCCCATCGGCCCGCGTGCATGAACCTTATCGGTTGAAATGCCAATTTCCGCCCCGAAACCATACTCATTTCCGTCCGAAAACCGCGTAGAAGCATTCACCATGACAGAAGAAGAGTCCACTTTGGCAACAAATTTTTCAGCCGTTTTTTTATTTCGCGTCACAATTGAATCGGTATGGGCGGAACCATAATTTTGAATATGCTCGATCGCCTGATCGACATGGTTCACTACCCGAATGGAAAGGATACGGTCTAAATATTCCGTGCGCCAGTCCTTTTCGGTTGCCTTTTTAATCCCTGGCAATATACGCCGCGTGGCTTGATCGCCACGAATTTCACATCCTTCCCTCCTAAGCATCGCTGCGTAGGGAGGCAGGAACTGTGATGCAACTGCGCGATGAACCAGAAGGGTCTCCATCGCATTACACACGCCTGGCCTTTGGCATTTTGCGTTAAATGCAATGTTCAGCGCCATCTCCAAATCAGCCTCCCGATCGATATAGACGTGGCAGACGCCGTGATAGTGTTTGATGACAGGCATCCTCGCACGGCGGACGACGCGTCGAATCAGACCTGCTCCGCCTCGCGGAATCACCAGATTAATCAAATCCTCCAAACGCAAAAGCTCATCGATCGCACGTCGATCCCGAACTGGAACCAGTGAGACTGAAGCTTGAGGAATGCGATACCTTTTCAGAACCTCCCGATAGATGCGGGCAATCGCTTGATTTGAATGAAACGCTTCGCGGCCGCCTCTGAGGAGTACGGCGTTTCCGCTTTTGAAGCACAGAGAGGCACACTCTGAAGTAACGTTCGGACGCGACTCATAAATAATCAAAATAACACCCAAAGGAACGGTCACCTTAGAGATACGAAGTCCATTAGGACGGCGCCACGACTTAAGTTCTTGACCGATGGGATCAGGAAGTTTGGCTACATCGAAAATCGCTTTAGCCATCTGACCAATCCGTTTCGAATCAAGCTTTAAGCGATCGATCATCGCGGAAGAAAGTCCCATGCGTTTTGCGATGCGCAAGTCCTTTTGATTTGCCTTCATCATGAGATCGGAAGATCGGTTCAAACGGCGGGCCGTTTCGCGCAAAATCTTCTGTTTCAATTCCCGCGGCAGTTCCGCCAACACCCGAGAGGCGCTCCTCGCTTCCTCCGCAAGCTTGACAAGTTTTGTTCTCAGATTCACAGTTCACCCGACTAAGACCAAATTATTGCGGTGGATCAATTCGTCGCTCCGTTTATACCCGAGAATAGAATCGATCTCTTTTGTTTTCCGACCTTTAATCTTAACTACCTCGTCACGCGAATAATTAATGAGGCCGCGGGCAAAAACCCGGCCGTCTTCATCAGCCAGCTCGACCACATCCCCTACGCCGAAATTGCCAGAACACCCTAATACACCGCCTGCAAGCAAGCTCTTCTTCGACGCCGTAAGCGCATGATGAGCGCCATGATCTAACGTCACGGTGCCCTTGGATGAAGCCGAATGAGCAAGCCATCTCTTTCGCGCACTGGCCTTCTCTCGAGAAGGGAAAAATAAAGACCCGACTTCTTCTCCCTTCAAGATGCGCTCGACTACGCGCTCATCCCGACCGTTTGCCAAAACGATCGGAATTCCAGAACTCATCGCCATGTGAGCCGCTTCCAATTTCGTTTTCATTCCGCCGCTGGTCATCTCGCTCTTTTTCGGATAAATGTGCGAGGTGTATTCCTTTAATTCCTCAGCCGAATGAATCTGGCGGATTAAAGTCTGGTCCTTCAAGTAAAGACCATCGATATCGCTCAGAAATACCAAAAGGTTTGCCTCTACTAAATTGGCGACATGAGCCGCTAAAACGTCGTTGTCTCCAAATCTAATTTCTTCCGTCGCCACCGTATCATTTTCATTCACGATTGGGACCGTACCCATTTGGAAAAGCGCTTGAAGCGTATTCCGCGCATTGACATAACGTTCCCGATCTTGAAGCCCGTCTCTGGTAAGCAGGATCTGAGCTGCATGGTAGTCGTGGCTTGAAAAAGCAGACTCATAGGCCTTCATCAACTTCCCCTGCCCAATAGCGGCACATCCTTGAAGCTCAGGAAGCGAAGTGGGCCGCTTGGTGCGTTTCAAGGTATCCATTCCAAGCGCAATGGCACCAGAACTGACAAGAACTACCTGAACGCCTTTATGGAGAAGAATGGCTACTTGATCCACGATATTTTCAAGTTGGCGAAAAGAAAAATGACCCTCGCTGGTCGTAAGCGTGCTGGTCCCAACTTTAATGACCCAACACTTTCCCTTAGCGAGCTCACGCCTCATGAGAAACTCCCAGAACTTTTTCTGCCGCAGTCATTAAACGATCAACTCCCATTCCTGTCTTCGCCGAAATCAAGAAGACGTTCTCCTGATCAGGCAGGCCTAGAGTCTTGCGCGCCTTTGACTCGAGAAGGTCCATTTTATTAACCACCAGAAAACGCGGCGTACGAGCGAAAGCCGCATTAAAACCCTTGATCGTACCGATCAAGATATCGTAGCCCGATTTCAAATCTTGAGCAAATTCTGTTTTCAAATCCAGGAGAAAAAAGATGATCCTTGCCCGCTCCAAATGCTTCAGAAAATGGGTTCCCAAACCTCGCCCCTTTCCAGACGCTTGATAAATGGCAGGAAGTTCGCAAATCCGAAGCTCGTCGAAATTGCTCCGATACGTTCCCAGTTGGGGGGCCTTTGTTGCAAAGGGATATTCCGTTTCTGAAACGCCTGCGCCCGTTAACCGCTTCAGGAGTGTTGTCTTGCCCGAATTGGGAAGTCCCACCAAGAAGATATCGGCGATGATCTTGAAGGAAAGCAGAAGCTCCAAGTCCTTCGCACGAGCGCCTTCGCTTGAGGCAAATCCCGCGTGGTTGCCATAGCCGCCCTTGCCGCCTTTCAGTACAATGACTTCATCCCCGGAACCCACGAGGTCACGTACCAAGAGTTCATCCCGCTTATTATAAATCGTCGTTCCACACGGGACTTTTACAATGCAGTCTGATCCTCGACGGCCATAGCGATTGTTTCCCATACCCATTCCGCCTGCTTCAGCCTCAAAAATCCGCTTCGATTTCAAGGCGAAAAGATTGCCCGTTTGCGGATCCGCTCTCAAAATGATGTCCCCTCCGTCTCCTCCATCGCCTCCATCTGGAATCCGTTTGTGGTCAGCACGTTTCCGATAACTTTCGCAGCCACGCCCGCCGGCACCGGAGCGAACTAGGATCATGACTTCATCGATGAACATAAGTGACGCCCAAAATTAAAAAAGCTGAGTCGGGCGCTTTTTCCCTCCTCAGCCTTTTCAATGGAAACTTTGTACTTTAATTATTTGGAACTAAATAAACTGTCCGATTTGATTTAAATTGTACGACACCATCCCGAAGGGCAAAAAGCGTGTCATCTGAACCGCGGCCCACATAACGCCCTGGTTTAAAAGGTGTCCCTCTCTGTCTCACAATCACCGAACCCGCGCGCACCAACTGACCGCCGTAGGCTTTAACACCCAGCATCTGCGGATTTGAATCACGACCGTTTGTTGTACTGCCCTGACTTTTTGTATGCGCCATGGTTTACCCCGTTGGGAACTAAAACGTTTACCCGGTTTGAATGCTCTTAACTTTCAGACGAACAACCGTTTGGCGGTGGCCCTTCTTACGCTTGTAGCCTTTACGCCTCTTAAATTTAAACGAAATGACCTTCGGCAATCTTACCGTCTCTAGAATTTCACAAGTCACCGAAGCCTTGGGAATGAAAGGCTGACCCACCTTTGCCTTGCCATTATCTTGAACCAAAAGCACCTGATCCAACTTTACTTCTTTGGCTTCAGCGTCCGCCTTGGGCAACGAGGTCATTTTTTCTACCTCAAAAATACGATTCTCCTCAACCTGATACTGGTGAGAACCCACTAATATGACTGCGTATCGTGTCATCTTAACATGCCGCCTTTGGAGGGGGTGATTCTAAAGTAATTTGTCCCGCATGTCAATTTATTAGAAGGCGCCGAAAAGCGATCGTAAGTTCTGATTTTAAAACAAGTTAATACGCTCATGGCCATCTTAAGCTTTGTACCGCGCTCTCAGGTCTGTGAGCCAGCCGGAGGCAAAGTCTGTGAAGGTCCTCCCGAAGACCTGTTCAAAGGCATTCGGAAATGAGGTACCCTTTCCAAGCTCCATGAGAAGCTGTTTCACATTATAAAAGCGATTTCGCTCAATCAAATAGGAAGCCAAGGAATAAGACTCTAAATAAAAAAGGAGCGCTTCTTCGTGGGAGGTGCTCTTACTTACATCTTTGAAAAGTAAATCTTCAGGACTGATTAAGCTGTTCGTGCGCACTGCTTCGGCAAGCGCTTTCAAATCGATGGGCTGAATCTTATTCTCCTGATACTGGGCAAGACCCTCGTTCAACCAAACGGGGCACTTCATACGACTTAAATCCAAAACGAACGCGTGAGTCAGTTCGTGGAAAATAAATTTCTTAAGGTCCGTCCCCGTTGTAAAACCAGAAGGGGCTTGGCCTGCCCCAGAGACTTTTTGATAAACAGGAAGGCGAATTTTCCCGTCATAAACGGCTCCTGACCAATGTGGGACAGAGCCCATCAGACGTTCATATTCCTCACGTCCGTAAAGAAGCACGGGGATTTTGTATTTCGGATAATGACCGAAATCCTGAGAAACAGCTCGATAAGCGTTGCGAAGATGCTCACGGATTTCCGATCCTTCGAAACTCTCTTCCCTTCGGTAACGAATAATGAAATGTTCATCCGAATATCGTTGCTGTTCTTTGTCAATTCCCCTTTCACGGATCAGTTTCTCATATTTCTCGCGGAGCTTTGGATCCGGATTTAAGGAGAACGCTTTCTTGTAATAAGATTCTGCTTTGTCAAGCTCGTGGTTCAAATTCGCGATCTCGCCAAGCAACTCAAAAGCATAAGGGTTGGTGGGATCAAGGGCAACCGACTGGTTCAGGAGTTCTTCTGCTTCCTCAAATTGGCGCTTCGTAAAACTCTGAACGGCTTCGTTATAAAGTGCGCGCCCTGTATTTAAGGATACAATGTCTGTCGTTTCGCCTTGCTTTGTCTCAAGCAAAAATGCCTTGGCACTTACCATTTCACGCTTAATCCTTGATTGAACCTTTAAATCGGTACTTGAGAATTCTCTTGCGGGAAGAGCCTCAATTCTCTGAGTCGCTTGCTCCATTTTCTTAAGGTACGTCTGAGCTTGATCGAAGCGGCTCTCGGAGATCAATTTCTGACTATAAGCATCACAGGCGCTCATCAAAGAAGTTAAGGCTTTCGCATTCTTAGGATCCTTCGTCAAAACGGTTTCTAAAATGGCGATCCCCGCCGGATACGAGCCTTGGTCGATCAGAAGCTCGCCTTTTTCAATGAGGCCTTCCAAATGACTTTGTTCGGCTAATGTTAACGAACAAAAGAAACCCAACAACAAAACCGCGGGAAGGAGGATGAAACGGAGAAGCTTCATCTCAAATGAGCTCAATTTTGAAAGCGCTCTGCCATCTGAATGCGCTTTCCGACCGCAGGATGATCATAAAGAAAAAACTCAATCAGCGGATGCGGATTTGGATCTGCAAGATTCATATCACTCAATTTGTGCATGGCCGAAATAAAGGAAGTCTTGTCCTGTGTCACCTTGAGCGAGAATTCGTCCGCGCGCCGCTCCGCGCGTCTTGAAAACGCATTCGTGGCGGGGCTCATCACGAGACCGAAGAGAAAAAAGATAAGACCGAGAAGCGGAAATGATCGAACGTCACCCGCACCGGCATAACCCAATTCCAGCGAAAGCAGGTCCAGTGAGCGGAACACAATCCAAAAACCGACGAAAGAAAGTGCGATACTAAAACCGAACTGCTTCCAAAGGTCGCGATGTTTAAAGTGTCCGAGCTCATGTGCCAAAACGGCTTCAATCTCTTCATGGTTGAACGAATCGAGAAGCGTATCACCTAAAATCACCCTTTTAGTCTTCCCAAATCCCGCGAACGCCGCATTGGCTTTCTTGGTTGTCTTGCTCAAATTAAGTGAGTATACATTTTGAATATGGATCCCAAATCGCTCGGCAAGGGAGGCGATTTTCTTTCTGAGAAGGTCATCTGAGATAGGACTGTACTTATAAAAAAGCGGAACGATCAAGACCGGAAATAATTTACCCAACACCAAACTGAAAATTGCGTACAGCGCCCACGCTAAAAACCACCACGAGGATTCGAAATTCCAAATAAGTGCATACAAAAGAAGAACGAGAGGAGTCGTCAGCGCAAATGAAAGCAATTGCTTTTTCGTCCATTCCCAAAACCACGCTGGAAACGTCTGATGGGACAATTCATATCGATGCTCCAAAACAAATCCAGAATAGAAAGACATGGGAAAGGAAAGCACAAGCGAATAAACTGAGAAAAAAAGGAAGTAAAAGAATACGATGCTCAAGGGAGAAGGATGAATTTGATGAGCCCAATCATAAAAAATAAAAGTCAGGCGAAATACAATCGCAACCAGAAGCATCGCAACGCTTAAGATAATCCCGTAGAGCGTGAGCCAGTTTCTTGTTTTTTGATACGCTTTATTTCTTTCCTGTGCTTCCATCTGATTCCTCCGCATAACGTCATTGCGAGGAGGCCATTAGGCCGACGCCGCTTGTCCGAGCGCCGGTCGGGCGCTTGGTCTTGCGGTGCCGCCGCTTGTCAGAGCGCCGGTCGGGCGCCTGGTGTTGCGGTGCCGTACGGTTGGTACGGCGTACGGTCGGTACGGCGAAGCACTTTCGGAGAAGAACTTCCAGTTCTTCCCGAAAAGTACTCGCGCAAAAGCGCGCGGTGCAATCTCTGAGATTGCTTCACCCCACTCCGTGGGGTTCGCAATGACGTCAAGATCTTAGTCAAAAAGGATTCTTCTTTTCTGCTCCTCTGCTTCTTGATCGAGCACAACCGTTTCCTGAAACGGATCTAACCGGGCACCCTCTTCATAAAGTTGAGCGGGAATTTCATTGAGAAAGCGCGACGGAAGATTGTGCTGCTTCATTCCATAGAGCCTACGCGAATCCGCATAAGCCAAATAAAGCTTTTCCTTCGCGCGCGTGAGCCCGACGTAACAGAGCCTTCGCTCCTCTTCAAGATCGCGAATGTCCTCACCGAGCGAATTCACGTGCGGGAAAATTTCTTCTTCCATACCCACCATAAATACAACCGGAAATTCAAGACCTTTCGCACAATGAAGCGTCATCAAGGTGAGGCTGTTGCTTCCTTGATCCCAGGCGTCCACATCACTTACAAGCGTAATGCTTTCAATGAATGCTTCAAGCAATCCCCCGCCTTTAACAGTACCAGGTACTGTTTCTGGAGGGGCTTCCCAATTTTCCTCAAATTCTCGAACGGCCGAGAAAAACTCCTGTATGTTATCAATCCGTACTTTTGATTCCATGGTTCGCTCAAGTTCAAGTCCTCTTAAATAACCTGTCTGGTTCAAAATGTCATCCAAAAGTTCGCTGACCAACCGTTTCGATCGCTTTGCGCGGAGAGATTCAATCAGGTGATGAAAACTTCGAATCGATTCTCTTGCTTTGATTCCAATGCCCTGAACTTTCGCAATCTCCCGAAACGTCTCGTCCCATCCAACTCCCTTTTTATCGCGAAACGCTTCGATGGCTTCCATCGTTTTCTTTCCAATGCCGCGGTTGGGCACATTGATGATGCGCTTGAAACTTAATTCATCCTGAGGAAAAGCAATCACCCTCAGATAAGCAATCAGGTCCTTAATTTCGCGGCGATCATAAAATCGGACGCCTCCAAAAATGCGGTAAGGAATCTTGTATTTCCGAAGTACTTCTTCAAGAACGCGTGATTGAGCATGAAGCCTGTAAAAAATGACGCAATCCCGAAGGGTTTTTCCTTCTTTCTGAAGTTCAAGAATCTGGCGCGTTACGAATTCGGCTTCCTCTTTTTCATCACTGGCCTCAAACAAGGTGACTTTTTCACCTTCCTCTTTTTCGGTCCAGAGCGCTTTGGGTTTGCGGGCCGTATTAAATTGGATCAACGCGTTCGCTGCCTCAAGAATGTGGGCGGTCGATCGGTAATTTTGTTCCAGTTTGATCACGACGCAATTAGGATAATCTTTTTCAAAATCAAGAATATTTTTAATATCTGCGCCACGCCAGGCATAAATGGACTGATCGGGATCGCCTACGACGGTAATATTCTGATACCGATGAGCCAAATGACGTACCAAGCGGTACTGTGCATGATTCGTATCCTGATACTCATCGATCAAAACATGCTTGAACCGTTCCTGCCACTGGTTCAAAATCTCCGGTTTTTGATCAAAAAGGAAAACGGTTTTCAAAATCAAATCGCCGAAGTCGCAAGCATTCAGCATAAAAAGCTTTTCCTCATAAAGTTGGTAGACATGAGCCACTACCTCTTCAAAAGAATCTTGAACCCGCTCGGCATAAGCGTGCGGCGTAAGCAAAAAGTCTTTGGCGCGCTGGATCTCCTCGCGCACACCCTTGGGATTGATTTGACGCTCGCTGCGGTTGAGCTCACTTAAACATTCCTTGATTAAAACGAGTTGATCATGATCATCATAAATGGAAAAATGGGGCCGAAGGCCGATTCCCTTTCCATCGATCCGAAGAATTCGAACACAGGTGGAGTGAAACGTAGAAATCCACACGTCATGATGAACCAGTTGACCGACCCGAAATCTCATCTCTTCCGCCGCCTTATTGGTAAAGGTAACGCCGAGAAGATTGAAGGGAAGAATCCCTCTTGAAATCAGGTAGGCCATGCGGCGCGTCAGTATTCTTGTCTTGCCGCTCCCCGCACCCGCTAACACGAGGACAGCGCCGTCCGGTGCCGTGACGGCTTTCTCTTGCTCAGGATTCAGGTCAGATAAGATTTTTTGAATGCTTGTTTTCACGAATCAAAAACGATTTTGTTATCAAACGCGGTTTTGAAGTCATAGACGTCCTTAAAATCGTCCAGAGAATCTTCATCCGTTTTGCGCATCAGGCCAACCTCAACCAGCGCAAATACAATCTTGCCAAAATCAAGCGTCTCCTTAATTCCCCAATACTCTAACACAGTCTGCGCCAGCGGGCCAAACTGATCCATGGCGTAGCGTCTAATTCCACCACAGAATTCACGGCCCGTAATGTGCCGCGGCTCAGGGAGCGAGGCCATTGTAAAATGGAGCGCCGCTAGAATAAAACCATAGGCTTCAAACTTATACTGAGGATTTGAATTGATTAACTGTTGAATCTTCGAAAGAATTTCTTCGGGCGAATCCATTTAAGTAAGACTAGATTTACCCCCTCACCCTCCCCTCTCCCCGCTGGGAAGAGGGCTTGGGGTGAGGGGTACTTCAAATTCTTCGGCATCAAACGAAATTTCTTTCGCTCGAAGTCCGAGTAATTCCCCAAGGCAAGCTGAAAACGCTTGGGAAAATTCAGATTCCTCAAGTTTGGAATTTGCCTCGACAAGACGATTCCAGGCGATAGACCCCTGATGAAGCAAATGACCTTGCGTCCGTTTCTGACCTGCTCCAGCAATTTTTTTACCTGCAAGCATCACGTCAAAAAGCACAGGCGATTCAAAACAATAATGGCTTTTGCACTCCATACTCCTCCATCTCCCTTCATCATTACAATTCTCCTGAAACAGCTCCGTTTCAATCCCAAAAGAGCCGAGCGCTTTCCTTAACGCTTCGTGAATCAGAAAATAGCTACCTTTAACCTTTCTCAGAATTCTCTGTTCACTTAAAGATGCAACCAAAGAATAGGTCAGGTCCGATTTTTCATGTAACACAATTCCGCCACCCGTAATTCGCCGAACCTTCGGTACTTCTCCACGATCCGGTACCAGTTCTGGCCGGGACAGGTTTTGCTCCGTCGGATCGAAAAAAAACCTGTCCCGTAACAGAACTGGTACCGAAAACTGCACAACTCTGCGCCAAATTCCATAGCCCACCGTCATTGTAAGCTCGTTAAATCGATAAAACCGCAGAATAGAATTCCGATCTTTTGCACGAATTTGACGGCGAAGAATAAATTCGTCAATGGCCATATTGAAGCGGCCATCATGCGCTCCATCAAAGACGACTTGAAGATAACTTTGAACGCTACTCATGACAGCGTCGTATGAGGCATCGATGGACTTTGATCCCATCACCTGTCCTCGGTCCGGAGGGCCGTCGATTGCTGACATAATTCTTATCGGCCTTCTGCGGATAGACCGGTGGTGGGATGATCCCCCCTGAGATCGCGGAAACTGAGGATGGGTTTGCGAGCCGCTTGAACTTCATCAGGCCTTCCAATGGGCATGGTATGCGGAGCAGACCGAACGAGTTCAGGTGCCTCTTGAGCCTCGTTTAAAATCTTGAGCATGACTTCCACAAAAGCATCCAGCGTTTCCTTGGATTCTGTTTCCGTAGGCTCAATCATAAGTGCCTCCTCGACCACCAATGGAAAATGAACGGTCGGCGCGTGAATTCCATAATCGAGAAGTCTTTTCCCAATGTCAGCCGCATGAACCTGTTTAGATTCAAGATTGTTTACTGAAAGCACAAACTCATGCATGCAAAACTCATTATGCGGATTAAAATAAGCTGCGCTCAACTTTTTCCTGAGATAGTTTGCACTCAAAACGGCGTCGTGGCTGACACGTTTAAGGCCTTCAAGCCCAAGCATTCGGATATAAACGTAGGCGCGGATCAAAATGCCGGCGTTGCCATAAAAAGACCTTAACTTCCCAATGGATTTTGGCCGGTCATAATCAAAACCAAATCGATCACCTTTTTTGACCACAAGCGGAAGCGGCAGAAAGGGAGCGAGCATTTTCTTTACGCCAACCGGTCCAGCTCCTGGCCCGCCGCCGCCATGCGGTGTCGTAAACGTTTTGTGAAGGTTCAGGTGCACAATGTCAAAACCCATATCCCCAGGCCTTACCGCCCCCAAAAGGGCGTTTAAATTTGCGCCGTCGTAATAAAGAAGCGCGCCTTTTTTGTGAACCACCTGACGGATCTTTAAGATGTCGTTTTCAAATAAGCCGAGTGTATTCGGATTGGTGAGCATGAGACAGGCTACTTGATCCGTCATCGTCTCTCCAAGCGCTTTCAAATCCACTCGTCCGCGCGCATCCGATGGAATTTGAACCACTTGATAACCATATTGAGCGGCTGAGGCGGGATTCGTGCCGTGGCTTGAATCAGGCACTAAGACGAGATGGCGTTTCCCTTCCCCGCGGCTTTCATGATAGGCGCGCGTGAGCATCATCCCGCAGAGTTCACCATGAGCGCCCGCAGCGGGTTGAAGCGTAAATTCATCCATTCCCGTCAACTCGGAAAGCGCCCGACCCAGTTCGTAGAAAATTTGGAGCATGCCTTGAATCTGATCCTCCGGCTGATAAGGATGAAGCGAAGCAAAACCAGCGAGAGAAGCGATATCCTCGTGAACCTTGGGATTGTATTTCATGGTGCAGCTTCCAAGCGGGTAAAAATGGGTATCCACACTGAAATTTTTCTGGGAAAGATTGACGAAATGCCTCACAAGTTCCGGCTCGGTCACTTCGGGAAGCTCGGCGGGCTCTTTCCGTTGCAAAGAAGTGGGTACCAGCTCAGAAAAGTTTTTCTCTGGAAATTTCCTCTGAGGGAGAAAAACTCCTTCTTTCCCCGACTGACTTTTTTCGAAGAGAAGCTTGCTTTCTCCTCCCGCGATAGTTCTAAACGCAACCGTCATCCCACCGCCTCCCATGAACGCATAGGAAAAGGGGACAGGTACATCAGGTGGAAACTGTACCTGTCCCCTTTTCCCTTGAGAGCGCGCTCTTGTAAAGCAGGTGGTGGGATCATCTCAGGATTTCCTTAAAAGCTTGGACCAGCCGATCGAGATCATCCTTACTTTTGGTTTCGGTGGCGCAAAGAAGCATTTGGCCTTTTAATTCCGGATAATATGCTTCGAGGTTGAGCCCGCCAATGATGTCTCGCTCCAGCAAAGCCTTGTTTATTTTCTCAACCGGTTTTTGGCAGCCAACGACAAACTCATTAAAAATGGAGCCTTGAGTCACCACCTCTACTTGTTTGAAATTCATCATTGCCGAGCGCAAATAATAAGCATTTTCCAAGTTCAGTTCTGCGACCCGGCGCAAACCCATCTTGCCTAAGCTTGCCAAATAAACGCAAGCGGCAATGGCACAAAGAGCCTGATTGGTGCAAATGTTGGAACTCGCACGCTCGCGGCGGATGTGCTGTTCTCTCGCTTGAAGGGTTAAACAAAAAGCGCGCCTGCCTGAAGTATCTTTCGTCAAACCGACAAGTCTTCCAGGAATACGGCGCACGAGCGCTCTCG
>JACQQP010000141.1 GCA_016206945.1 Candidatus Omnitrophota bacterium
AATTATGACTCATTCACGTACAACCTCGTTCAATACCTGAGTGAACTGGGCGAGCAGGTGACGGTCTATCGCAATGACAAGATTACTACGAGCGGAATTAAGAAACTAAAACCCGGGAAAATCGTGATTTCGCCAGGTCCAGGAACCCCTGAGGAAGCAGGCATTTCAAACGAACTGATCCATGAATTCAGCGGGAGAATCCCCATTTTAGGAGTGTGTTTGGGTCATCAATGTATTGGCCATGTCTTTGGGGGAAGGATTGTGCGGGCAAAAAAAATCATGCACGGGAAGGTCTCAAAAATCTACCACACGAAGGGCGGCATTTTTCATGGAATTGAAAATCCCTTTCAAGCGACTCGTTATCATTCGCTATTGATCGAGAACAAGTCGCTTCCATCCTCTCTGGAATTAACCGCTTGGACAAAAGATAAGGAAATCATGGGAGTCCGTCACCGAAAACATCGGACGTTTGGAGTTCAATTTCATCCAGAATCGATTCTGACGCCGTCGGGGAAGAAGATTCTAAAAAATTTTCTTGACATCACAAAGCGATGAGTCGGGTCGATCATTTGCTTCTCGGAAAAGACTTGTCGATCTCGCAGGCAAGGAAAGCTTTCGCGAGCCTTTTTTCAAAAAAACGTTTTAATGAACCATTTGCCAAAGCGCTCTTAGTTCTGCTCAGAAAAAAAGGGGAACATTCCAATGAATTAACTGGATTGGTCCAGGCTGTGAGAGGGATAGAAAAGCCGATCGCAAGTGTTTCCTACGCGGACTTAGTCGATGGATGTGGAACCGGTGGTGACGGGGCCGATACGTTTAATATCTCAACCGTTGCGAGCCTTGTCGCGGCGGGTGCCGGTGCTCATGTGGCAAAACATGGTAACCGAAGCATCTCATCCAAATGCGGCAGTTCAGATCTTCTGAAAGCGATGAATGTAAGGATCGATGCACCTGTCGGGCGGATGCTTCAAGCGCTTAGAACATGCAAGATCGCCTATTTTCACGCTCCGATCTACCACAAAGCCTTCAAGATCGTTCAACCGATCCGCGAGGAGCTGGGACAAAAATCCCGTCCAATTAGAACTATTTTCAACCTGGTGGGTCCACTTGTAAATCCTCTGCGGCCTCGCCGCCAAGCGATCGGGGTCTTCGATAAAAACTTGATGAGAGTCATTGCTGAGACGCTCCGTCGGCTAAATTTTGAGCGCGCGCTTGTATTTAGAAGTCATGATGGAATGGATGAATTAAGTATCAACGACAAAACCTTTGTGATCGAACTGAGGCGAGGCAGAATCAGCGGCCGATCGATCTCGCCGAGGAAGCTGGGATTTCGGCCGGGATCCAAAAAGGATTTAGAAGGTGGAAGCCCGATTTTAAATAGGAAAATTGCTCTTGCGGTCCTGATGGAGAAGGGCAAGCGAGCTCAACGCGACGTGGTCCTCTTAAATGCCGCGGCTATTTTGTATGTGAGCGGCCGCGCAAAGAATTTGCGTCAGGGAATCGCACTGGCCCGCAAGTCCCTCGAATCGGGAGCGGCTTTGAACACATTAAAACAATTGATACGCATCAGCCATGGTTCTTAACGAAATCCTCGAGAGAAAACGCGAGGAGGTTGAAACATTGAAGCGGCGGATTCCACTTTCAAAAATGCGAGCCATGATCGATAAGTCCAATGGAAGCAGGCGAGCTTTTGGAGCGGCGCTCGCCAAAAAGCATAAGCTGCATCTTATTTGTGAAATGAAAAAGGCCTCGCCTTCAGAAGGGTTATTGCGTGCGCGCTTTGAACCGAAAATCCTGGCCCAAGAATTTGAGGCGGCTGGCGCAAGCGCCATTTCCGTCCTGACGGAAAGGCACTTCTTCCAAGGAAGTCCGGAAACGCTGAAGCAAATCAGACCCTTCACGACCATCCCGATTCTTAGAAAAGATTTTATTGTGGATTCATTCCAAGTTTATGAAACCGTGCTTTTAGGTGCAGACGCCTTTCTCGTAATTGCCCTGCTTCTTACGGAAGCAGAACTAAAACAAATGATTCGCTTGGCGCAGGCGCTCAGCCTGGATGTGCTCGTGGAGGTTCACACGAAGGAAGAACTGGACAAGGCGCTAAGTACAGGCGCAACCATTATTGGAATCAACAATCGCAGTCTAGAAACGCTCCAAATTGATTTGTCAGTTTCGGAACATTTGCTTCGCTTTATTCCAAAAGGGACGGTCGCTGTCATCGAAAGTGGAATTGAAACTCGGCAACAAATTGACCGATACCGAAGTATGGGAGTTCATTGTTTTTTGATTGGTACCTCGCTGATGAAAGCGCAAGACATTAAGGCGAAAATTCTAGAACTTTCTGGTAACCAAATGGAGAGAACATGACGCAGGTGAAAATTTGTGGAAATACAAACGGTGGGGATGCGCTGAGAGCGAAGGAACTCGGTGCGGATTTTCTTGGATTTATCTTTTGTGAAAGCAAGCGGAAAATCTCGCTGGACCAAGCCAAGGAAATCATGAGTGCCGTTGGGCCGTTTGAAAATTTCGTAGGTGTTTTCGCAAATCAGCCCAAAGAAGAAGTCGAATCTATTGTTTTAGAGCTTGGCCTCAAATGGCTCCAATTTCACGGAGATGAAACTTCTAGATATTGCCAATATTTTACGGAAAAGCAATGGAACGTCATCAAAACGTTTCGAATTAAGGATGCGATGAGCTTAAAGCGCATTGACGAGTACGATGTCTCTGCCTTTCTATTTGACACCTATTCCCGCGAGCGATTCGGCGGCACAGGCATGCCTTTCAACTGGTCCATCATTGGCCATAAGCCCTATGTCCATGAAAAACTTTTTTTGTCGGGGGGGCTCACAGTCAATAACCTGGCGCAAGCGCTCGAACAGCTGAAGCCTTTTGCCGTGGACGTTGCCAGCGGCGTTGAGAAAAGTCCTGGAATTAAAGACTATCTTCTTCTCGAGCAATTTATCAATATCGCGAAGGGAAAAAAACATACGGGAGCCTCGAAATAAGCGATGCCTGCCCAGGAATTTTTGCAGCGCGTTGCGCGCCGAATGGACCGAATCGACCGCAAAAGCTTGGAAGGCTACGTTTTAGAACTGGCGAATGAAGCGCAGTTTCTCAAACATTTGCTGGATCAAATTCCTGAGGGAATCGTGGTTTTAACGTTCAATCAAGAAGTCATTTTTGTGAACCGACGTGGAATTCAATTATTTAATGTCCAAGAACCCCTTGCGGGAAAAGAAACGCTTGAAAAGCTGATACCGGATGCTCCTTTGGTTGCATTGGTCTCCGATGCACTCAAAGAAAAAAGGGAGTTGTTTCAAAAAGAATTCGAAATTCTCCTTCCTCGCCCAATGAGTTTGAGGCTCAACTTATTTTATGAGCGAAAACAAAAACCTCCTGTCGCGATTCTTACCGTTGCGAGTATGACTCAGAGCGAAATGAATATGCGTGAGCGATTCAAGTTGGAAAATTGGGAAACGATGTTGGGACTGGCGGCGGGAATTGCCCACGAAATCGGAAATCCTTTGAACTCTCTGACGATTCACTTAAAACTGCTCGCTAAAATACTTCAGAAGTTGCCGGCCCAGGAGCGGAAGAACATTCACAACTCAATTAAAATCATGGAAGATGAAACGGCGCGGCTGGACCGAATTGTGCGTAACTTTCTGGGTGCGACTCGCCGAAAACCAGTCCGATTTGAACTGACCCAGTTGAATGATCTGCTTTTGAAAACGATCTCTTTCTTGAAGCCCGAGCTCAAGAAGGCAAAGATTCGAGTGCTTGAGGAACTCGACAAACACATGCCGGTTTTTCTGTTGGATCCCGAGAGAATCCAGCAGGTATTTCTCAATATCATTAAGAATGCGATTCATGCCATGCCTCACGGGGGAACGCTTAAGATTCAAACTGAGGCAGGAGAGAAACTGTGTGCGATTCACTTTATGGATACCGGTGTGGGCATCGCGAGTGATAAGATTTCAAGAATTTTTGATGCCTACTATACCACTAAAGAAGAAGGAAGCGGACTCGGACTTATGATTGTCTATCAGATCATCCGCGAGCACGGCGGGCGCATTGAAGTGAGCAGCAAGCCTAAAGGCGGAACCACGTTTAGCATCATTTTGCCCATCCGAAAAGAAAAACTGGGTTTGCCTCAGCCCGTCATGGAGCAAACGTCATGAGCTTTGGCTCTACCGTTTTAGTCGTTGATGACGAGAAAAATGCTCGGGAAGGCTTAAAGCATTTCTTAAATGGGATTGGTTATGAGGTGCTTCTGGCGGCGAGCGGGAAAGAGGCTTTGGCGGTCATTAAAAAAGAAGAGCCGGAAATCGTCTTGTGCGACTTGAAAATGCCTGAAATGGACGGACTTGAGGTTCTGCATGAAATGAGACGGATGCGATCTGAGGCCGTGATGATTATTCTGACCGCCTACGGGACCGTGGAAAACGCGGTGCAGGCCATGAAGGCCGGGGCTTATTATTATTTAACAAAACCCATTAATTTCGAAGAGCTTGAACTCATTCTTAAAAAAGTTGGGAGACAGCAAGCGCTTGAAAACGAAAATATAAGTCTCCGTGAAGAGCTGATCCGTGAACGCCATGAAGCCGGCAAAATCATCGGTGAATCGCCTCCGATTAAAAAGCTCATATCGCTCTGCCAGCAAGTGGCTCAATCCGATTCGTCGGTCCTGATTCAAGGCGAAAGCGGAACCGGAAAGGAACTTTTCGCTCACCTCATCCATTCAGAAAGCCCTCGTGCCTCTGAACCTTTTGTCACGGTTCACATTGCAGCGCTCACAGAAACTCTATTAGCCAGTGAACTCTTCGGCCATGAACGTGGCGCGTTCACGGGCGCTGCCGAAAGAAAAATTGGAAGATTTGAGCGCGCCAACGGCGGTTCTTTGTTTCTGGATGAAATTAGTGATATCCCAGAAACGATGCAAACAAAATTATTACGTGTTTTACAGTCTGGCGAATTTGAACGTGTGGGAAGCGCCAAAACCATAAGAACCGATGTTCGACTGATCTGTGCCACAAATAAAAATTTAAAAGAGGAGGCTCGGGCGGGGCGTTTTCGCGAAGATCTGTATTATCGAATTAATGTCATTCTTCTTGATATTCCGCCGCTTCGGGAACGTGCTGGGGACATCCCGTCATTGGTTCAGCATTACCTGAAGTACTTCGCCGAAAGAAACCGAAAGCGAATAGAAAAAATAACACCTGAAGCCCTGAGTTTGCTAAGCGGTTATCAATGGCCTGGAAATATTCGCGAGTTAAAAAATATTGTAGAACGCATGGTGGTTTTGGCACATGGAAGCGTGATTACGATCGATCAAGTGCCGGAAGATATTCGAGCGGGAGAAGGTTTATCACAAACTGAGCTGACAAAGGGCGGGAAATTTCCCGGCACACTTGAAGAAATGGAAGAGAACATGATTCGAAAGGCGCTTTCGGAAGTGAACCATAATAAAAGTTTGGCTGCGAAAAAGCTTGGCATTTCGAGGCGGACGCTTTACCGTAAAATATCTGAGTACAAGATTGGCGATTAAATCTGACACAATCGGCTGTAACGATTCAGCACAGATCGTTGACGTTATCGGAGCTCGTCCATGGGGCAATCTGTAACTCATGGAATAGCAAGTACTTAGAATAAAAGATTTTTATCACCTCTGGCACACCTTTTGAAACTTTTTGGAGCGGTGAGCAATTTTGAATATTCCAAGGAGGATTTAAGTCATGGCAAAAGTTTTAGGGATTGATCTCGGAACTACGAATTCCTGCATGGCCATTATGGAAGGCGGGGAACCCAAAGTCATTCCAAATCAGGAAGGTGCTCGAACCACGCCTTCCGTTGTGGGATTTTCAAAAACAGGAGAACGTCTCGTCGGACAGGCTGCGAAACGTCAAGCGATTACGAACCCGGATCGAACGGTATACAGCGCAAAGCGTTTCATCGGCCGTCGCTTCAACGAAGTCCACCAGGAAAGCAAATTGGTACCGTTTAAGGTTAAGGAAGGAAAAAACTCGGATGCTGTTATTTCCGTTGACAGCCGTGATTATACGCCACCAGAGATTTCGGCGATGGTGCTTCAAAAACTTAAAGCAGATGCCGAGGCCTTTCTAGGGGAAGCCATTCGGCAAGCAGTGATTACGGTTCCTGCCTATTTCAACGATTCCCAGCGTCAAGCCACAAAAGATGCCGGCCAGATCGCAGGATTGGAGGTTCTGAGAATCATTAATGAACCTACGGCCGCTTCACTGGCTTATGGCCTCGATAAGAAAAAAGATGAACGGATTGCGGTGTATGACTTAGGAGGAGGGACTTTTGACATTTCTATTTTGGAGATTGGCGAAGGCGTTTTCGAGGTAAAGGCAACCAACGGGGATACACACTTGGGCGGGGACGACTTTGATCAGAGAATTATGGAATGGCTCGTCAGTGAGTTCAAAAAAACTGAAGGGATTGACTTGAGCAAGGATCGAATGGCCTTACAACGACTTCGGGAGTCGAGTGAGAAAGCAAAATGTGAACTCTCCAGTTCTGAAACCACCGAGATCAATTTACCTTTCATTACGGCAGATGCCACGGGTCCCAAACACATGGTCATTACACTGACACGAGCAAAGCTGGAGCAGCTTGTTCAAGATCTCATCGAACGCACCCTTGCGCCTTGCAAACAGTGTTTGAAAGATTCTGGAATTGAAGTAAGTCAGATTAACGAAGTCATTCTTGTCGGTGGGCAAACCCGTATGCCGGCTGTACAGGAAGTGGTGCGAAAATTGTTCGGCAAAGAGCCTCATAAGGGAGTAAACCCTGACGAAGTGGTGGCGGTAGGCGCAGCGATCCAAGCAGGGGTGCTTGCAGGTGAGGTGCGCGACATTCTTCTTCTTGATGTGACACCTCTTTCGCTTGGAATCGAAACACTGGGCGGTGTCATGACGCGACTGATTGAGCGAAACACAACCATTCCAACACGGAAATCCGAAATTTTTTCAACCGCTGCAGATAACCAAACTGCCGTGACCGTGAAGGTGCTTCAAGGGGAGCGTCAGATGGCGGCGGATAACCGTGTCCTGGGCCTCTTTAATCTAGAAGGAATTCCGCCGGCTCCGCGCGGCGTACCCCAAATCGAAGTCACCTTTGATATCGACGCAAACGGGATCGTTCACGTCTCGGCGAAGGATCTGGGAACCGGCAAGGAGCAAAAAATACGCATTGAGTCGTCATCGGGCCTGAACAAGGATGAAGTCGAGAAGTTAGTTAAGGAAGCAGCTTCTCATGCAGAAGAAGACAAGAAGAAACAAGAACTGGTTCAAGGGAGAAACAACCTGGACAACCTCATCTACTCGATTGAGAAGAGCATGAAAGAGTACGGTGAGAAGATCGAGAGTGGCGAAAAAAATCGTTTGGAAGAGGCCTTAAAAAATGCAAAGGAAGCACTTAAATCGGAGCAGCTCGATACGATTAAGCAAGCAACCGAAAAATTGACAAGCGTTTCCCATGGTCTTGCTCAAAAAATGTACGAGGCTGCGGCAAAGCAAAAAGGCGAAGCAAGCGCCAAACCGTCTGAACGCGATGAAGGCTCAAAGAAAGCAAGCGGGGATAAATCGGATGTGGTGGACGCCGATTACGAAGTCGTGGAAGGAGATGACGAAGAAAAAAAGAAAAAATGATAAAAGGCTTTCCCTTTCAGCTGCCATGTCACGGTTCCTTTGCTTTGTTCTGTTAATGGGCGTCCTCTCAAATACGCATCTTGAGGCTGAGACAGCACCACCCATCCCAGAACGCGAAGCTCCCTCCATACAAACACTGGAACGACCAAATTCTTTTTACGAGACAGGAGAGATCATTGTCTATAAAGTCCTCGTCCGTTGGCCGAGTGCGGGCGAGCGAATCCGCATGAGCCCTCCGGAATTGGAACTTGAGAACCTAGAGCTCGCGGGCGTGGGCCAGGAATCCGTTTCTGATCAGGAGGGTTCCTCATTTTTAAAACCGATGGAACAAATTTTAACCTTTCGTTTCATTGCCAAAGAGCCCGGCCATGCAAGCATCAAGCAGTTCCTGCTTCGTTGGAACGAAGGAGAGGGCGAATCGACACATGCTCTCAGTATTCCTCCCATTGAGCTTACCATCAAGCCACGGCCGAAAATTTTTTCTTTATATCACGTTCTTTCGGGATCCCTTTTGGGAGGATGTTTCATCGTGGCCCTTCTGGTCATGTTCTATAGAAAAAGAAGGAAAAAACTCCCCGCTCATCCAAGTAGATCGCTCGAAGAGATAATCCTTGAGAAGTTTCAGACGAGTTGCAACAGGTGGAAACATCAGGGAGTAGACTCCATATTTCTAGGTGAACTCGAACATAGTTTAAAGGAATATGTCGCCCAAAAATTAGATTGGAATCCCTTCGAAGGCAGTTATAATGATCTTCAAAACAGGGCGGAAATGAAATGGTCCAAGAGGGAAGCTTCACATTTAGTTGATCTTTTCCGAGCGTTGGAGGAAGAGCGATTTTCAGGAGCGAATCGCGAAAATCAAAAGCTGCTCGAATTATTTCAATCACTTTATTCGTTTGTCGAAGGAAAAAAGACACTTTAACGTACTGGAGGAATCATGGATGCAACGCTTAAAGAGGTGAGCAATCAGGTTAAGTCGGCCCAAGATACCGTTGAGCAGCTTTTTCGAGAAATCGGGAAGGTGATCGTGGGCCAGCGTTATCTTATCGAACGACTTGTGATTGGCCTGTTGGCCGACGGACACGTTCTTCTTGAGGGAGTTCCCGGATTGGCTAAGACGATGTCGGTGAGGACCTTAGCGCAGGCCATCCATGCAAAATTTCAGCGAATTCAATTTACCCCCGATTTGCTTCCGGCCGATCTCGTTGGAACGCTCGTCTATAATCCAAAAGACGGGGCATTCACAACCAAAAAAGGTCCTATCTTCGCTAACATTATCCTTGCAGATGAAATTAACCGTGCCCCTTCGAAAGTTCAAAGCGCGCTCCTTGAAGCGATGCAGGAACATCAAGTGACGATCGGAGAAACCACCTTTCCACTCCCAGAACCTTTTCTGGTCCTCGCCACCCAAAATCCGATTGAACAAGAAGGAACTTATCCCTTGCCCGAGGCACAAGTAGACCGGTTCATGATGAAGCTAGTTGTCACGTATCCAAATAAGAAGGAGGAGAAGGAAATTCTTGAGCGCATGTCCGTAGGTCAAAAGATTGACGTGCAAACCGTCTTAGAACCTCAGACCATTTTTAATCTCCGGAAAACGGTAAATCAAATCTATATCGACGAAAAAGTGAAAGACTACATTCTCGATATCGTCTTCGCCACGCGGTATCCCGAACAATGTAAACTAGAAACCTTAAAGCCTCTAATCGCCTATGGCGCCTCACCCCGCGCCAGTATCATGCTGACCGTAGCGGCAAAAACTCATGCTTTTCTAAGGGGACGCGGCTATGCCACTCCAGAAGACGTCAAACAAATTGGAATGGACATATTGCGTCATCGTGTCATTGTCACCTACGAGGCGGAAGCTGAAGAAATGACTTCCGAGCGGATCATTACCCAAATCTTTGATCAAATCGAAGTTCCATAAATCGGACAATGATCCCATCTGAAAGAAGAGGACAGAGAACGGAGTACAGAGTACAGAAGATTAGGTCCCGTTCTTTTTTACTCTGTTCTCTGTACTCTGTTTTCTGTACTCTGTTTCCAGACGTGATGGGATTATCC
>JACQQP010000145.1 GCA_016206945.1 Candidatus Omnitrophota bacterium
AAATTGGGCACGCCACCATGCGAAGCAAAAACCTCCTCCACAAGTGTGTACCACCAACTGCGTTCCTTAACTTCGCTCGTTTCCCGCCCAAGAGAAGAAAGGCCGCCGCGCTTCTGCCATGCTAACTGGAACTCACGCTCCAAAACATCTGGATCACACTTCATCCCATAAGCAAAGGCGGTTCGAGCATAAATTTCTCCAACGGAAGGATAAGGACGAAACAGAGTACCGCCTGCGTCAAAAAAAATGGCTTTAACTTTCTGAGACATGGGCCACCTTGTGATTCGACCTTGCCTTAAGCACAGCGCCTGCGATTTCTTTGTGCGTGAAATAAGTTTTCTCAAGCGGAATACGCATCACGTAAATGGCTTTGGGAAGACCTTTATAATCCAAGTAATCGAAGCTAACCAAATCTCCTTTTTGGAGCTCACTTAATTTCTTAAAATCCTTAAACCCTGCGCTCTCGCTCACGGCAAATTCCTTTTCGATGTGTTCTCCTGTTGCCGGATGCTCATACGCCACCACGAGAATTCTCTTCGCCTCGTCCGCCCGAACCACGCGTCCATCAATTCGAAAAGGAACCTCCTCGGCAGAAGACAAACGAGGCGCAACAAGTAAGAATAACGTCATTGCGAACCTCGCGATGACGATATGGATCTTTCTCATTCCATCACCACCAACTTTTTCCAGTCCGAATTTTTCATCACAAGACGAGCTACATAAGGACAAGTGGAAATCACTTTCATATTGTTCTTTTCGGCATATTCAAACCCCGCCGAAACAATTTTTTCCGCTAATCCTTTCCCTCGAAGAGGAGGAGGGACAAACGTATGGTGAAAATTAAGCGTGTTCCCATCTCGCTCATAATGGAGAAGAGCGCGCCCTTCCGGCGTTTCCACATAAAATTCCTGAGCGTCTGTGTCATGTTTGATCTCACTCATCCCACCACCTGTTTTAGGCCCTTCGGGCCTATTTCTAAAAGAAATTCTGCCGTTTCCGCAACCCATCCACCTGAATGAAACGGCAGAAAAACAGGTGGTGGGATCATGACTCCACTTCCTTCCGCGTAAACAATGGGGTAAGGTTATAAGATTTAAGGGCCGCGCTCCCTCCCTCTTCACGATCAAGGAGGCAAACAACCTGAACGACTTTCGCACCGAAACTCTCGATAACAGAAATGGCGGTCAGAACATTTGTTCCCGTGGTAACGATATCTTCCACCACCAAAATCCGCATTCCCGGCTTTAAATCAGCTCCTTCAATTTGCTTTTGTAATCCATATTGCTTCGGTTCCTTACGCACGAGAAACGCCGGGACAATCTTCTTTTTGTCGTGATAGGCAAAAAGGGAAACCGCCGTTCCAATCGGATCTGCTCCAATGGAAGGACCGCCTACAGCATCGATTTGATTCAAATCAACAAGCTCTAAAATCGCTCGCGCAAAAAGCGTCATTCCTTCCGGATGAAGGGTTACCTTCCGACCATCGAAGTAAATGTCGCTCATTTTCCCGCTCGAGAGCTTGATCGGTTGGGGAAGCTTTATGATTGCTTCCTTGCGGATCAGGACAAGCAGTTTCGCTTTTAGTTCTTCTAATTTTGTCATTGGAAACCGAACCTTATACTGCATGATCCCAACCACCTGCTTTCGGCCCGAAGGGCCGATTTTCATTTGGCTTAGTTGTTGAAAATCCACCTATGGCGGAAAAGCAGGTGGTGGGATTATAATGATTCTGCTTATGAACGTCAATCGAGCCCAATTCCAGAGTTCCCATATTTTCCTCCCCCTCGATGGGGGAGGAAGAAGGTGGGGGTGAGATGCCGCGATTACTCCCCCCATCTTTTCCGCCAAAATTCGGGGCGGATCCGCCACGTTTTCTGGCGGAATCTTCCCCCACACAGCGAAGCAGTGCCGCGGCGCAGCTTACGCTGCGTCCGCAGGCAAGGGGGGAAGAAATCCGATGGAATTTGCTCAAATGGTTTGCCCGACATAAGCGTAATCTTCCTTGGCGAGTTCACGGGAATCCCTACCGAATTTTTGTCGTGGAAGTCATGCTTCAACAAACTCAGATTAAAACCGTAATCCCTTACTACGAACGCTGGATGAAAACTTTTCCCAATATTGAAGCGCTTGCGCGCTCGCCTCTCGACCAAGTCCTGAAACTCTGGGAAGGGCTGGGCTATTATACACGCGCACGTAATTTGCACCGAGCGGCTCAAATCATTGTCGATCGATTCGGTGGCAAAATTCCAAGCGATCCAGAAATCCTTCAAACACTCCCTGGAATTGGAAGATATACCGCGGGTGCCGTGGCCAGCATCGCCTTTCAAAAACCTGTTCCGCTTGTCGACGGAAATGTGGCGCGAGTGCTTTCAAGGATTTACAACCTCAAAAAAGATGTCTCAAAACCCGAAACGCAAAAATTTCTTTACGCCATCGCTCAAAAGCTCGTTCCCCCCTCACCTCTATCCTCTGCCCCCTTTCGCCAAAGGCGAATCCGCCTCAGGCGGACAGGGGGGAGAGGGAATGGTGAGGGAAAAGCAAAAAGACCCGGCGATTTTAACCAAGCGCTCATGGAACTTGGTTCGCTCATATGTATTCCTGAAATTCCAAAATGTTCCATTTGCCCGGTCCGATCACTTTGCCTCGCCTTTCAAAAAGGTGATCCTTCGCGACTCCCGATTCGATCAAAAGGTCCTGAGGTCAAAAAAATCGATATGGTCGTGGGGTTGCTCAGAAAAAATGGGAAAATTCTGGTGCGTCGGCGGCCTCCCCGTGGAATCTGGGGCGGCCTCTGGGAGATTCCGGGAACCGTTTGTCTTAAAAACCAAAGCTCAGAAGCGGCGCTCGCAGAAGAATTCAAAGAAGGATTAGGGCTTTCTGTCACCGCAGAAAAAAAATGGTCAAAATTGAAACACCGTTTCACACACCGACTGGCTTTCATTCATCCATTCGAACTCAAAATGTCAGGAAATGGAAAACGACAGCGAAATAGCGCGAAAACGCTTTGGGCAAGCCCTGCCAAACTCAAGACACTTTCTTTCCCTGTGCCCCATCAAAAAATTTTGAAAAGCATCATTCCTCATGGTTTCTGATTTCATATTTTCTGATCCATCCAAACGCGGGACTATACAAGTCCGTGGAGGAGATCGTGTCTCTTTTCTCCACAATATCCTTTCCAACGACATCAAAAGTCTGGAACCCAGCCAACACATTCAGGCCTGTCTCTTAAATGCGCAGGCAAGAATCATCGCGGTGTTTAACGTGACTCGCTTTGACGAATACCTTCAGCTCGCTTGCGACCATATTTTGAAAGACAAGGCCTTAGAACATTTGAACAAACTGATCATTATGGAAGACGTAACGCTCATGGACCGGTCTATGACTGAAGACAAAAGTCCTCCCGCAGATTTCGAGGCGATGCGAATCGCAGCCGGAGTTCCTCGCTACGGAGTCGATTTTGATGAATCGAACAATCCATTCGAATGCAGACTCGATCATACGGTAAGTCTTGCCAAAGGTTGCTTCCCCGGCCAGGAAATTCTTGCACGGCTTGATTCACGCGGAGGGGTCAGCAAGAAATTAATGGGCTTTGAACTTAAAGGCGAGGCCATCCCTCAGAAAAACGATCGGATCACAAAAGACGGAAATGAGGTCGGTTTTATTACAAGCGCTGCATTTTCGCCAACCCTCAAAAAAACGATTGCCCTGGGATATCTTAGAAAAGAATTCTGGAAGAGCGGCCTCGAAATAGTCATCGAAACAGGCGGAACTCACATCCCCGCCCGCGTGGAACCGCTACCGTGAAATGAAATTATGCGGCAACTGCGATTTTGAGATAAGCTTGATAAAGGTGGCTGATCAGCTTCAACGCTCCTGACGTCCCTAAAACCCGCCATCTATACGGGCCTGTTTGTTTGACAGCTTCATCTCCTAGCTCTCTTATCAAAGCTGCCGCTTCAACAACGCCCAACTTCGAAGCGACAAGTGTAATGAAAAATCCGATCGCCTCCCTAACTTCTAAATCACGTACGCTTTCAAGATCCAGTTCGAAAATTTGGTGTGTTTCCGATGATATATCAGCAACCGCAAGACTTAATCGTTCCCCCGCTTTTCCAGCAGGTATTGAAAAAGCGAAATTCTTTCTAAACTGATCCATGCTCATTCCCTTAGCGGAAGGCACGGCTTTAACAAAGAAATTCAATAAGGCTCCATATCTCACCGTAAAAAATGTTTCTGCAATACCTATCGCTTGATCAAAATTTGTCATTGGCACCCCTCGCCGCGCTTCATCAAGAAACAAAATCCGCTTAAATGGCTCGTCTGCTAATCGTTCCTCTGGTAGACCAAATGAATCCATCATAAAGTGCCGGACATCAACTCCAAACACCGTGGCAGCCAATTTTCCGTTAAGTTGAACAGCGGTCACCAGAGAGCGCAACTTCGCGCGGCTGACTTCAGGCTGAGACTCGGTATCTAAAACTAAAGCGATAAAGAATTCTTGATCAAATGGTTTAACCAACGCGTTGAAAAGACCTCTTTCCTTTTCACCCAACGCTAAACCTTTAATTTGAGCTTGGCTAAGCTCGCCAACTGGTCTGCCAAGTCCAGTAACCGCTTTGGCCGTTCTGATTTCCGCGGGGGTTAATCTTCCACCGGCAATTACTCTCTCCCTAAGCTGTTTAGCACCTGCTGGCGTCACTCCGCCAAGTTCTGAAATTAACTTTGTTACTTCATTATCATATGGCCCATTGGGCAGAACAACCGTATCAGCAGGAAAAATCCGGGGGGAAGATATCTCGCTCGCAGTCAAAGGAGATTGTAATGGACGAGAGATTGTTGATAGGGTTGTCGGATTTAGTTTCGGCAACTTAAATGGTTTTGCTGGTTCTGCTTGGATTTTAGTCTTTTCTTGAACTCGTTCGGCAACAACGGAAAATTCGCCGGTATCTTTTCGTATCTCAGCACGAACGAACACATCCAAACTAGGCGTCCGAATCTCCGTACGAGCTTGGCGCCTAAGACCAATTTCTTTGGGTGAAACTAAGCGAAGGCTAATGGGGCCATTTGGAGGAGGTTGATTTTCAGCAATTTGTAGATATCTGTTTTGCTGGTCCCTAAGAAAATTCTTATCAATAGCTTTTAACTCTAGCATCGTAGCTGCCAATCCGACTCCAATAACTTCCGTAGACCATCTAAATGGAACAAGTAAATCGGGTCTTTGTCCTTCCAGAGCAAAGGTTCCGGCAAATACGCTGCCAACCACGGCGTCTTCCTCAAGCATGACTTTGACGTAATTTTCATTTCCTTGTTTGATATCTACTTTAGGATTAACGACGACGTAAGAAATATTTTCTTTTCTGAAATAATCAATGAGGCCGTCTTTATGAAAACCGCCTGTCACAAGAATCGTTTTCTCCTCGCCAAGCGACCGCATTTTGGAAATAATTTTTTCGGTGAACACTCGATCCCGTTTTAAAACGAGCTGATAGAAGTATTCGACCTCCGCCATATAGGAATCCAGTTGTTCCACATCGCCCGCGGGCCTTGCAACCACGCCGTATTTTTCTGCGAGTTCTCCAAGGCGCTCAGAAATCCAGGATGGCTTAATTTGATCTTTGTTTTTCAGGTACAGCGCGATCTTTTCGCGGCTCATTTCAAGACGAAAATATTGTTCGAGGAGGCTAACGAAATCGATCATGGCAAGCAATGTCTTTTCATCCCCGCTCGTAAAAAGCTTCCCCTGAATAAATTGCTCGAACTTTTTTAACTCAGAGAAAAGCGCCCGATGGTCAATTTCATCTTGATGAATCAAGAATTCCGCAAAGACTCGAAAGGCAGGGTAACCGATGAAATCGATGTTTGCTTCGTCCGCAAGTTCCGTGAGCTCCACGAAATAACTTCGTGGGCTTACCCCTTTCGCACTTTCATCAAGGCGCGCGAGCAGGTTCTCTGCCTTCTGTGAATTCGGCATCCGCTTCTGAAACTCAACTTTAAGCGCTTCGGTTTCTTTTTTGAGCCCGCTCTTATTGAGCTTTTCTTCTATGGCACGAAGCCGCATTAAGCGCACAAGATTTGGATACTCAACCATCTGCTTTAAGTCGTTCAGAGAGCCAAACCCATGTCTTTCGGAAAGCTGGTTCATATAAACGAGATAATCCAGAATGTCGATCTTGTCTGTTGAAAATTCCTCCGTTTTCCTTGTAAAGTCAAGAAGCTCGGGGGCGAAAAGCTTGGGGGCGATATTGAGGATTAAGCGGTGGATCTCATTAAGATAAGGTTTCAAGTCTTTCTGACGCTTATAAATTGTTTTAAACATCCTCAGGTTTTCCTTGTAAAGCGTGTAATCTTCAATTCCATGGAGCTCTACGGGCTTATCGGTTTCGACGGCGAACGCATCCGCTCCCGTAATGCGCCCCTCACGCATGAGGAAATCAACCAGTTTCAGATTTGCTTCCTTCAAATAGGAAGGCTGCAAAATAGCGGGATCCAGTTTTGAAACGGCGCCTTCCAATTGAACCAGGGAAAATTGATACTTCTCAACCAGGTGATTTAAAATACCTTTGATGTTTACTTGCGCCTCATAATTGGCGTGGACGTTTTGAATGTGAACAATGAGCGGAGAATTTTCTGTTCCCTGAAATACTTCCTCAACGCTTCCAAATTCCTCAGGAATGGCCACGTTATAAGGATTCAGTTCTGGACGAAGGAGGGCGGCAGTTGGAGTTACTTTAGCTACTTGAGGCGATGAAGGACTCACTCCGTGAGTGACGCTTGAAGGGGATTCCGAGACGGGAGATGATTGTTGTGGATAGACATTTCCTCCAAAAACAAAGAAGGCCAAGACGAAACTGATGACAACTCTATTCCTGCAAAATTGGTTCAAATTCAGATCAACCTCCTTAGAACAATTAACCCACGATTGTGGAAGCTACGAGGTTAAGTATTTTTTTTATT
>JACQQP010000134.1 GCA_016206945.1 Candidatus Omnitrophota bacterium
ACCATAGGAACCGGAGCGTCTGGAAGGGTGCTGGCCGAACTGATGTGGTAAAGAAGGATTTTCGTTTGAATCGTAAGCGTTCCTTGAGAAACGGTGGTTAAAGAATCATCAATGGAATAAGTGAATCTTCTTACTTTGGTCCAATCGATTCCACTAAACTGCGATTTGGATATTCTGTAATATTGAGCAGTTGAATTAAGGCCGCTTAAAAGCACTTCTGATTTAGCGCCTAAGGAATCTTCTACTTCAAGGCGAATCTGGCTGCCTGAAGGGCCGCTCGCTCCGATGACAAAGTCGGAAAGAGCTGAAAGATTGCTGATTTCAATATTTCCAGTCGAGGGATTGTCAAAGCTGACATAAGCCCCGGATTTGGCTCCGGCTTGAGTGACGTCATAATTGATTCGAAACTGGGCTGGAGACTGCTGGATGATTTGGGTATTACTTGATGAGCCGTCCATAAGAACGAGCCTTGGGGAGCCTGAAAAGGAAGTGAGATTGGCACTTGTTAACGTAGGATCGGGCGTTGCGGTGCCTGGTTCTGGTGTTGTGGCCAGCGTAATCTCATCCGAAAATTGCGCGACCAAACCCGCATTATCTTTGAATTCAACATAAACCATCTTAAATCCATCGCCTGTGGGAAGAATAAAGTTAGACTTGGTTGAATTAAACGGCTCCCAATCAGTCCAATTCACTCCATCCGTGGAGAAGCGCATCTCATCAATCCCTGAAGTTAAATCAGATCCTGTCAGATTTAAGGTGACCGCTGTTGAATTGGTACTCGATGCGTCATTATTAATTTTGACGGAGCCTGTTGGAGGCGTGGTGTCGAGGGTAATGTTGGCATAAGGATAGGTAATGTTTCCCGCTCGATCCCGTACACGGACATAGGGGATCTTAGGTCCGTCTTGATCAGAAAGCATCTTCGTAATCGTCATTCCAGACGTATATGGCTCCCAAGCCTCCCAAGTGTTTGCGTTGCCATCGGGTGAATAACTGATGTCCAGGACTCCTGAGGTTGCATCGGTTGCATTGATTGTAATCTGGACTTGTCGTGAGGTAGTATAAGTGGCACCTCCATTCACGGCGATGGAAGCCGTGGGAAGAATGGCATCCCGTGTAATTGACACTGGACCGACGGGTGCACTTTGATTTCCTGCGTTATCTTTCGTCGTGATGGTAAACGAATTTACTCCTTCTATTGGAAGTGGTTCTGAATAAGACCATGTTGTTAAAGCATCAAGCGCAACGCGCTCCACACCATTAACCCAAATCGAGGTATTGGCAGGTTTTGTTCCCGAAAGTGTGGTGCTTGTGCTATTGGTAAAAGTGGGAAGCGCATCGACGGTTGGAGGATTCACCGTAACTGAACCCGCTCGTCCGCTTTCTGGAGGACCGTAACTTGTTGGAACAAAGTTTGGATCTTGAGTGAGAATGATTTTATCGAGAAACGTTCCGTCATCGGCCATCCAGAGATTGAGGATGTGCTCGCCTGCTGTTGCGATGTTGATTGTGGCGCGCACACCGTCAAAGGTATCCTTCGTCCAGGCGAAGGTTCCGTAATTCGATAATTTGATCCGATCTGATGGCGTAAGGCCTGCTCCATCCAACCCCACGTGGAATGAATCGCTCCATTGATCCCAAGCCAAGCCCCGGAGCCACACGTAATAAGTCCCTGGATTTTGAATATTGATCTTATACTGAAGCTCGGGACTCATCGTCATGTAATCAGTGTCTTGGTTCACACAGCAACCTGGCGTCGTGAAAGGATAGCCTGAACCGGAAAAACCTTGAACGGAGGCCCAGACATCCCAGGTTTTACCGTTACGGTCAATTCTTGTGTGATAATTCTCCCCTTCCATGGCGAGGAGCCCCCCTGATTCTTGGAAGGAAGTAGTCGCTTCGGCTGCCGTGAGTGTCTTAAAAGTGGAAATCGCAGAATAAACCGTATTTCCTGCCCGATCTTTGGATTTCACCCGCCAGTAATAGGTAGTTCCCGTTGTGAGACTCCGAATGGTCCAGGAATGGTTCGTGACAAAAGAGGAGTTTGTGGTACTTAATCCAAGTGAAGAGGTGGTTCCATATTCAATGACAGAATCCGTCTGCTCATCCGTGATCCAGGTGATTGTAGCCGTCGTGGAGGTAACGGTGGAGGGAAGAACGGTGCTCGTAATAATGGGGTTCACGGTATCGAGCGTCGTTGACACCATGTTCATACTGCTGAAATTTCCTAGAGCGTCTTTCGTTTGGACTTGAAATGTATAAGACGTCTGAGTTGATAAAGTCATTGGAACCGACCAGCTGGTCGATGAATTCGAAGCCACTTTCTCTTCCCCATTGATCCAGACAGAAGTATTTGCCGGTTTGGTTCCTGAAAGGGTTAAGGTGGTTTGATTTGTATAAGTTGGAATGGGATTGATGGAGGGTGGCGTGATCTGCGGTGTGGTACCAGCTGTCACTGCCACAAAATTGTCCGAGCGCACGTAATAGCCATCTGAAGCAATGCCGACGCTTCCTGATACAAAGGTTGTATCTTGAACAGAAACCCTAAGAACTCCATCCACATAAAAACTTAATGTAGAACCTTGGAGGGAGAACTTGATCTGATGCCATGTATTAGTCGTAAACCAAGGGCCGTCATAAGTAGACCCCAATTGTGTCGATACACCGCCCACCATCTTAAAAATTTTGGCATCCCCATCCCTTCCTACTTTGGCATAGTAATAATTGTTTGCGTCCTGATATCTCGCCAAGAGTCCTCGCGCCGTCATCGCATCCGTATAAAAGGTGTCCATCTGGATGTCATAGTCACTCGATGAAAGCGTCCCTGTGTAGATGAGTTTTCCTTGGGAGGTGCAGCAGTTTTGATAAAGGGTCTGTTGGCTATCGATTGAAAAGGAGCCTTGGATGACCGTCCAATTGGTACCCAGACTTGTCGTTCGGTTAAAATCATCCGCGAAAGCAGAAACTTCAGCCTGGCGGAATATTTCTTCTCTCCTTTTGGAAGACACTTGATTGAGCCGATCCATCTCTTGGATAAAAAAGTTAAGAACCCCTCTGGCTTTCACGAGGTTTTGGCCGTGTGTTTTTCTCGCCTCTCCCAGAGCTTCATTTAAGGCTTGAATGAATTCGGAATAAGAAACCTCGCGGATCTCACCTTGATGGTTATAGGCGTAAACAGAATTTCCGCTGATGACATACTCCCAATCATGGCCAGCCGATTCTAAATCCAAGTCACTTGGCCCTGAGTCCTGGTGTTCTAAGGGATGGGTATGAGCGGTGAAGCTTGCTTGTCCCAGGATTTTACTGGCATGTTGAGTGACGATAATTTCGTTGCCGTTTCCCGAACTAAAAAGCACGATTTCTCCGTGAAGGACTGCAATTCCAACTTCGAAGGAAAGCTCACTTAAGGAATGAAGACCCTCTTCCCTCAGACTTTCGACGACAACAGCGGAAGCATATTCAGGCCTTAGGAGATCGATGGCGGCTTCAAAATCATAGCGTTCGTATTCGTAATCTTGATTGGTTTCGATTGGATCGGCAGTTGGTGGGGAAAGTGGGGAATCGTTTTGAAGAAAAGAAACTGAATCTGTTGGAATTATTGAAGCATCCGAACTATCAGGCGGTTCAGAAAGAGTTGTTTCTGGAATTTGTTTCTGGAGGTCGGATTCTAAAGTAACTGTTTGAGCCCAACCTGGGGGAAGAATTTGAAGAGATGTGAAGGTAAGCAGAACGACAAACGATATGATCTTTGCAGCGCATCGTTTTCTTCTTTTGCTAGGCAAAGTCGATATCATATTAATTAGGAAACCTCAAACGACTTACTTTGCTACTAAAGAATTTCTAAAGACTACTCGCCACGGGTGTTCGACTTATTTGATGCCTGAAAGAAGTTTGCCCGATGAAAAGTTAAATTGCAAGACGCTGGGAGAAAAAACTTGTACTGCTTGGGTACATGGTATCCACCCTGGGAGGTTAATTTATTTTACAGATAATCTGTGGGTTTTGATTGTTGAATTGGGATTGGAAGGGGTTAGGGG